>NZ_JBFUIV010000009.1:0-232967 GCF_056401715.1 Bacillus sp. P4_E1 | reverse complement strand
ACCATATAATATGAAGCAATGTTATCTAGTTTTGAAGGAATATACCTTCATCAGTTTGGTGATGATGGCAGAGAGGTCACACCCGTTCCCATACCGAACACGGAAGTTAAGCTCTCTAGCGCCGATGGTAGTTGGGACCTTGTCCCTGTGAGAGTAGGACGTCGCCAAGCAAAAACCTAAGTCGTTTCGACTTAGGTTTTTTTGTGTTTATTTTTATTTACCGAAGGTTAAAATCCATAAATTTAATAATCCTAAAGACGAAAAAAGAATGAAATAGAGGCAGTTTAAAATAATGGCAATGATTTTTTGTGCTCCGGATTTTTCGAATGCTCCTAAAATAATCCCTAAGAATAGGAAAGATTATTTCTATCATAATAATGAGAGTAGAAAAAATGGGATGATATAAATAAGCATTCAATAATTACAGCAATTACTGCGATAGAGAAAAATAAATAGGATAATAGCACAGTTATTTTTTTTCACGGTTATTCCTCCTTTGAAATTAAATCGTTATAATATAGGTTCTATCGATGTATAGAACACAAGAGAGTATGTATATTGAGTAAAACATACTGAAGTATTATATAAATAGTTATACGTAAAATAGATCTCTAGAAATATATATTCTAATTCCCTTTCCTTCTTGCATATAGTTGCAATTCTTCTTTTGAATATAACTAAAACACGAACGTTATCGATGACTAATAAAAAAACATTCGATTATTTATTGACATTGTTTATGAAATATTGTTAATATAGCCATAGAAACAATAATATATAAGACCTCATATAATCGCGGGGATATGGCCTGCAAGTCTCTACCTAACGACCGTTATTCGTTAGACTATGAGGGAAAGTCACTCGGTATTTTTCTATTCACAAGGGATACGTATGCCTGAGTAGAGCACTTTCTCTCATAGTAAAAGAGAAACTGTTCTATTTCAGGCTTTTTTTATTTGAATCGGGGGGATTCTAATATGAAATCACTAGTTGGAGTCATAATGGGAAGCACGTCAGACTGGGAAACAATGAAATATGCTTGTGACATTTTAGATGAATTAAATATACCGTATGAGAAAAAAGTTGTATCCGCTCATCGGACTCCGGATTATATGTTTGAATATGCAGAAACAGCTCGTGAACGTGGATTAAAAGTTATTATTGCTGGAGCCGGTGGAGCAGCGCATTTACCAGGAATGGTTGCAGCGAAGACAAATCTTCCTGTAATTGGTGTCCCAGTTCAATCAAAAGCGTTAAACGGCCTAGATTCATTATTATCCATTGTCCAAATGCCAGGAGGGGTTCCAGTTGCAACTGTTGCAATTGGTAAGGCTGGTTCAACGAATGCTGGATTGCTTGCTGCACAAATACTTGGATCATTTCATGATGACATACATGATGCATTAGAGTTGAGACGAGAAGCTATTGAGAAAACTGTGCGTGAAGGTAGTGAGCTAGTATGACGAGAATCATCTTACCTGGAAAAACAATCGGCATTATTGGAGGCGGCCAGCTTGGAAGAATGATGGCGTTGGCAGCTAAGGAAATGGGTTATAAAATTGCTGTTTTAGATCCTACAAAGCATTCACCATGTGCACAAGTTGCTGATGTTGAAGTCGTTGCACCATATGACGATTTAAAAGCAATTCAGCATTTAGCAGAGATAAGCGACGTTGTCACATATGAATTTGAGAATATTGATTATAGATGTTTACAATGGCTTGAAAAACATGCTTACTTACCACAAGGTAGTCAGTTGTTAAATAAAACGCAAAATCGTTTTACAGAAAAGAATGCAATTGAAAAAGCTGGGTTACCAGTAGCATCGTATAGATTGGTTCAAAATCAAGATCAACTTACAGAAGCAATTAAGGAGTTATCTTTCCCTTCTGTCTTAAAAACAACGACAGGTGGATACGATGGTAAAGGGCAAGTGGTTTTAAAGAGTGAAGCTGATGTTGTGAGAGCAAAAGAACTTACTAATAAAGCAGAGTGCATTCTAGAAAAATGGGTGCCCTTTGAAAAAGAAGTATCAGTTATTGTAATTCGTAGTGTAAGTGGTGAAACGAAAGTATTTCCGGTAGCGGAAAATATTCATGTAAATAACATTTTGCATGAATCTATCGTTCCAGCCCGCATTACAGAAGAACTTTCTCAAAAAGCAATTGCTTACGCAAAGGTACTTGCGGATGAACTAGAACTTGTGGGAACACTAGCGGTAGAGATGTTTGCTACAGCTGACGGTGAGATTTACATTAATGAATTAGCACCAAGACCTCACAATTCAGGACACTATACACAGGATGCATGTGAAACGAGTCAATTTGGTCAACATATTCGAGCAATCTGTAATTTACCTCTTGGAGAAACAAATTTGTTAAAACCAGTTGTCATGGTTAACATTTTAGGCGAACATATAGAAGGGGTCCTAGGACAAGTGAATAGACTAACCGGGTGCTATTTACACTTGTATGGAAAAGAAGAAGCAAAAGCACAGCGGAAAATGGGGCATGTTAATATTTTAAATGATAATATTGAAGTCGCTCTAGAAAAAGCGAAGAGTTTGCATATTTGGGACCATCAAGAACAACTGTTGGAGGGAAAAAGATGATTAATCGTTATACACGCCCTGAAATGGGTGCGATTTGGACGGAAGAGAACAAATTTAAAGCGTGGTTAGAAGTTGAGATTTTAGCGTGTGAAGCATGGGCTGAGCTTGGCGATATTCCAAAAGAAGATGTGAAAAAAATTCGTGAACATGCATCATTTGATATTGATCGTATTTATGAAATTGAAAAAGAAACACGTCATGACGTAGTTGCTTTCACTCGTGCTGTATCAGAAACACCAACATTAGGCGAGGAACGTAAATGGGTTCATTACGGTTTAACATCTACAGACGTAGTAGATACAGCGTTATCTTATATCTTAAAACAAGCAAATGAAATCTTGTTAAAAGACTTAGAAAACTTTGTTAGTATTTTAGCTAATAAAGCGAAAGAGCATAAATACACGATCATGATGGGAAGAACACACGGTGTACATGCAGAGCCAACAACATTTGGTTTAAAACTTGGTCTTTGGTATGAAGAAATGAAACGTAACGTAGAGCGTTTCAAACAAGCTGCTGATACAGTTCGCGTTGGTAAGTTATCTGGTGCGGTTGGTACATATGCAAATATTGATCCATTCGTAGAAAAGTATGTTTGTGAAAACTTAGGATTAGAAGCAGCACCAATTTCAACACAAACATTGCAACGTGATCGTCATGCACATTACATGTCAACACTTGCACTAATCGCAACATCTGTTGAAAAGATGGCAGTTGAGATTCGTGGTTTACAAAAGAGTGAAACACGTGAAGTTGAAGAGGCTTTCGCAAAAGGTCAAAAAGGTTCTTCTGCAATGCCGCATAAACGTAATCCAATTGGATCTGAAAATATGACTGGTTTAGCTCGTGTTATCCGCGGTTATATGATGACAGCTTACGAGAATGTTCCGTTATGGCATGAACGTGATATCTCTCACTCTTCTGCAGAACGCGTAATTTTACCAGATGCTACAATCGCGTTAAATTACATGTTAAATCGCTTTGGTAATATCGTTAAAAACTTAACTGTATTCCCAGAGAATATGAAACGCAATATGACAAGAACATACGGCTTAATTTACTCTCAGCGCGTAATGCTTACACTAATTGACAAAGGTCTGGTACGTGAAGAAGCTTATGATATCGTACAGCCTAAAGCAATGGAAGCTTGGGAAACACAAGTACAATTTAAAGAGCTTGTAGAATCTGACGAGCGTATTACAAGTAAGTTAACGCAAGAAGAAATTAACGAATGTTTCAATTATGAACATCATATGCAACACGTTGATACAATCTTTGAACGCCTTGGATTAAACGAAGCGTAAAATTTCATATGGCACAGAATAGAGTCATTCTGTGCCATTCTTTATAAAAACATTATTCACATTTTTCAAACTACAGGGGGCTTGCGAAATGCAAAAGCTAGAATTGCTGTATGAAGGTAAGGCAAAAAGAATTTATCGTACAGAAGCAGCAGATATGGTTTGGGTAGAGTACAAAGATAGTGCGACTGCTTTCAATGGGGAGAAAAAAGCGACAATTACAGGAAAAGGTCGTTTGAACAATGAGATTACAACTTTATTGTTCAGAAAGTTACAAGAAGTTGGAATTAAAACACACTTTGTGGAGAAGTTATCTGATACAGAACAACTTGTCAAAAAGGTGAGTATTATTCCATTAGAAGTTGTCACAAGAAACGTAATTGCAGGTAGTCTTTCAAAAAGACTAGGAATGGAAGAAGGAACTGCTCTTACAACACCAATCGTAGAATTTTACTACAAAGATGATGATTTAGGAGATCCACTTGTAACGGAAGATCATATTCGTTTGTTAAATGTTGCAACACCAGAGCAAGTAAGCGTATTACGAGATGCAGCTCTACAAATCAATCAAGTGTTGATTGAGCATTTCGCAAGCTGTCGTGTAAGATTAGTAGATTTTAAATTAGAGTTTGGCGTAACAGAAGAAGGGGAAATCATATTAGCAGATGAAATTTCACCAGATACTTGCCGTTTATGGGATGAAACGAGCAATGAAAAATTTGATAAAGATGTATTCCGTCGTGATCTTGGGAATTTAACAGAAGCATATGAAGAAATTTTAAAACGTTTAGGGGGAGCTTCACATGTATAAAGTTAAGGTATATGTAACGTTAAGAGAAAGTGTATTAGATCCACAAGGAACTGCGGTAAAGGGAGCACTTCATAGTCTTTCATTTACAGAAGTACAAGACGTTCGAATCGGAAAATATATGGAATTAACAATTGATAAATCAGTATCTGATCTGGATAGCAAGGTAAAAGAAATGTGTGAAAAATTATTAGCAAACGTTGTAATGGAAGACTTCCGTTATGAAGTTGAGGAGGTTGTCGCACAGTGAAATTTGCAGTCATAGTATTCCCAGGTTCGAACTGTGATGTCGATATGTTCCATGCAATTAAAGATGAGCTTGGTGAAGAAGTAGATTACGTTTGGCACGATAGAGAGAATTTAGATGAATATGATGCAATTTTACTACCAGGTGGATTCTCTTACGGTGACTACTTACGATGTGGTGCTATTTCTCGCTTTGCTAACGCAATGAAAGCAGTGCAAAAAGCTGCTGAGCAAGGAAAGCCAATTTTAGGAGTGTGTAATGGATTCCAGATTCTTGTTGAATCAGGATTACTACCAGGAGCATTAATGAGAAACGAAAACTTAAAGTTTATGTGCCGTACGGTTCAGTTACGTGTTGAAAATAATGAAACTATGTTTACATCACAATATGAAAAAAATGAAGTAATCAATATTCCAATTGCACATGGTGAGGGGAATTACTATTGTGATGAAGCAACTCTTAAACAATTAGAAGAGAATAATCAAATCGCATTCCGTTACGTAGAAAATCCGAATGGAAGCGTTTCAGATATTGCAGGTATTGTAAATGAAAAAGGAAATGTTCTTGGTATGATGCCACACCCAGAGCGTGCTGTAGATGAATTACTTGGCGGTGCTGAAGGTTTAAAAGTCTTTCAATCTATCTTAAAACAGTGGAGGGAAACATATGTCGTTAATGCTTGAGCCAAATCCAACACAAATTAAAGAAGAGCGTATATATGCGGAAATGGGGCTAACAGACGAAGAGTTTGCCATGGTTGAAAAGATTTTAGGCCGTTTGCCGAATTATACAGAAACGGGACTATTCTCTGTTATGTGGTCTGAACATTGTAGTTATAAAAATTCAAAGCCAGTTCTTCGTAAGTTTCCAACGACAGGTGAGCGTGTCTTACAAGGACCTGGAGAAGGCGCTGGAATTGTAGATATCGGTGATAATCAAGCGGTTGTATTTAAAATGGAAAGTCATAACCATCCTTCTGCAATTGAGCCATATCAAGGGGCAGCGACAGGTGTCGGTGGTATTATTCGCGATGTATTCTCTATGGGAGCACGTCCGGTAGCTCTATTAAACTCACTTCGCTTCGGTGAATTACAATCACCACGCGTGAAATATTTATTTGAAGAAGTAGTAGCAGGAATCGCAGGATACGGTAACTGCATTGGTATTCCTACTGTTGGCGGCGAAGTACAGTTTGATCCATGTTATGAAGGAAATCCACTTGTAAATGCAATGTGTGTAGGCCTAATTAATCATGAAGATATTAAAAAAGGGCAAGCACATGGTGCTGGTAATACAGTAATGTACGTAGGAGCATCAACTGGTCGTGATGGTATTCACGGTGCAACATTCGCATCTGAAGAGTTATCTGAAAGCTCAGAAGCGAAGCGTCCGGCAGTTCAAGTAGGGGATCCATTTATGGAGAAACTTCTTATTGAAGCATGTTTAGAACTTATTCAGTCTGATGCACTTGTTGGAATTCAAGATATGGGAGCTGCTGGTTTAACATCATCTTCTGCAGAAATGGCAAGTAAAGCAGGTATGGGTATTGAAATGTACTTAGATGATGTACCGCAGCGTGAAACAGGAATGACTCCATATGAAATGATGTTATCTGAATCACAAGAGCGTATGTTAATCGTTGTGAAAAAAGGTAGAGAGCGAGAAATAGTAGATTTATTTGAGAAGTATGGTCTTGCAGCAGTTACGATGGGGAAAGTAACTGAAGATAAAATGCTTCGTCTATTCCATAAAGACGAAATGGTAGCGGAAGTACCGGCGGATGCTCTTGCAGAAGAAGCACCAATTTATCATAAACCGTCAAAAGAAGCAGCATACTTTGCTGAGTTCCAGCAGATGAAAATGGAAACACCAAAAGTAGAAGATTATAAAGAAACGTTATTATCTTTATTACAACAACCAACGATTGCAAGTAAAGAGTGGGTATATGATCAATATGATTATCAAGTGCGCACTAGCACAATCGTTACACCAGGTTCAGATGCAGCGGTTATACGTGTACGCGGTACAGAAAAAGGATTAGCAATGACGACAGATTGTAACTCTCGCTACATTTATTTAGATCCAGAAGTGGGCGGTAAAATTGCAGTAGCAGAGGCAGCACGTAATATCGTATGTTCTGGCGGGGAGCCACTTGCAATTACAGATTGCTTAAACTTCGGTAACCCAGAAAAACCAGAGATCTTCTGGCAAATTGAGAAATCAGTAGACGGTATGAGTGAAGCTTGCCGCAAGTTACAAACGCCAGTTATCGGCGGGAATGTATCAATGTATAACGAGCGTAGTGGTGAAGCTGTATATCCAACACCAACTGTTGGGATGGTTGGACTTGTACACGATTTAAAACACGTAACAACACAAGAATTTAAACAAGCTGGCGATTTAGTTTATGTAATTGGAGAGACGAAAGCTGAGTTTGGTGGAAGTGAATTACAGAAAATGATCTACGGAAAGATTTTCGGTCAATCACCAAGCATCGATCTAGATGTAGAATTAAAACGCCAAAAGCAAGTACTAGCAGCAATTCAAGCTGGCCTTGTTCAATCTGCACATGATGTTGCAGAAGGTGGTTTAGCAGTTGCAATTACTGAAAGTGCAATTGGTGCTAACGGTTTAGGTGCTACTGTGAAATTAGATGGGGAAGCAACAGCAGTATTATTTGCAGAATCACAATCTCGCTTCGTTATAACTGTAAAACGTGAAAATAAAGAAGCATTTGAGAAAGCGGTTGAAGCAATTCAAGTTGGAGAAGTGACAAATACAAATGAAGTAACAATTCATAATGAAGAAAATGAAGTATTACTTACAGCAAATGTAGATGAAATGAGAAAGGCTTGGAAAGGGGCAATCCCATGCTTGCTGAAATAAAGGGGTTAAATGAAGAATGTGGCGTTTTTGGAATTTGGGGGCATGAAAATGCAGCACAAGTTTCGTACTACGGATTGCACAGTTTGCAGCACCGTGGGCAAGAGGGCGCAGGCATTGTTGTAAATAATGGGGAAAAAATCATCGGTCACAAGGGGTTAGGTTTAATATCAGAAGTGTTTTCAAGAGGTGAGCTAGAGGGATTAAACGGGAAATCAGCAATTGGACACGTACGATATGCAACAGCTGGTGGAAGTGAAGTTGCTAACGTTCAACCATTATTATTCCGTTTTTCCGATCATAGTATGGCGTTAGCTCATAACGGAAATTTAATTAATGCAAAAATGCTTCGTCGTGAATTAGAGGCAGAGGGAAGTATTTTTCAAACAAGTTCAGATACAGAAGTACTTTTACACCTCATTAAGCGTAGTACAAAAGATTCTTTAATTGATAGTGTAAAAGAGGCTCTAAATAAAGTGAAAGGTGCGTTTGCATATCTTTTACTAACTGGAAATGAAATGATCGTTGCGCTAGATCCAAATGGATTCCGTCCTCTTTCAATTGGAAAGATGGGGGATGCTTACGTTGTAGCATCGGAAACATGTGCTTTCGATGTAGTTGGTGCAACATACATTCGTGATGTAGAACCTGGTGAATTGCTTATTATCAATGATGAAGGAATTCACGTAGATCGTTTTACAAATGAAGTAGACCACGCGATTTGCAGTATGGAATACATTTACTTTGCACGTCCAGATTCTAATATAGCTGGTATTAATGTTCATGCAGCACGTAAAAACATGGGGAAACGTTTAGCGGCGGAAGCTCCTATTGAAGCTGATGTTGTTACTGGTGTACCAGACTCTAGTATTTCAGCAGCAATTGGTTATGCGGAGGCGACAGGAATTCCGTATGAGTTAGGGTTAATTAAAAATCGTTACGTTGGACGTACGTTTATTCAACCTTCTCAAGAACTGCGTGAGCAAGGAGTTAAGATGAAGCTTTCAGCAGTAAGAGGCGTAGTTGAAGGAAAACGAGTTGTTATGATTGACGATTCTATCGTAAGAGGAACGACAAGTAAACGAATTGTTCGTATGCTTCGCGAGGCTGGAGCGACAGAAGTCCATGTAAGAATTGCTTCACCACCTCTTAAGTATCCATGCTTCTATGGCATTGATATTCAAACGAGAAAAGAATTAATCGCAGCAAATAATTCAATAGAAGAAATCCGTCAAATCATCGGAGCAGATTCACTAACATTTTTAAGTGAAGATGGATTAGTAGATGCAATTGGACGCCCATATGAAGGAAAATACGGTGGTCTATGTATGGCTTACTTCAATGGAGACTATCCAACAGCTCTTTATGATTATGAGCAAGAGCTTTTAGAAAGTATGAAATAAGAAGAAAAAAGAAAAAAGCTTCTACTTCTTTTGATGTAGAAGCTAGCTTCTTTCTTAAAACGGCCGCCCTGGATGGGGAGAAATTAAAAGACGAGGTGTAAATAACGATGGCGAATGCATATAAGCAAGCAGGAGTAGATATTGAAGCTGGATATGAAGCGGTATCTCGCATGAAAAAACACGTACAAACAACAATGAGAAAAGAAGTGCTAGGCGGTTTAGGCGGTTTTGGAGGTATGTTTGATCTATCAAAATTTGCATTAGAAGAACCTGTATTAGTATCTGGAACAGATGGCGTGGGAACGAAATTGATGCTCGCTTTTATGGCAGATAAACATGACACAATTGGTATTGATGCAGTAGCAATGTGTGTAAATGATATTGTTGTCCAAGGAGCAGAGCCGCTTTTCTTCCTTGATTATATTGCTTGTGGTAAAGCTGAACCTAGTAAAATTGAAAACATCGTCAAAGGTATATCAGAGGGCTGTCGCCAAGCTGGTTGTGCATTAATTGGTGGAGAAACAGCTGAAATGCCAGGAATGTATTCTACGGAAGAATACGATTTAGCTGGTTTTACAGTTGGAATTGTTGATAAAAAGAAAATTGTAACAGGTGAAAAAATTGAAGCTGGTCACGTATTAATTGGCTTAGCATCTAGCGGTATTCATAGTAACGGTTATTCTTTAGTAAGAAAAGTGCTACTAGAAGATGGAGAACTATCTTTAGATCGTATTTACGGACGCTTAGAACTACCTCTTGGTGAAGAATTATTAAAACCAACGAAAATTTATGTCAAACCTATTTTAGAACTATTGAAGAAACATGAAGTATACGGTATGGCACATATTACAGGTGGTGGATTCATTGAAAATATTCCACGTATGTTGCCAGAAGGAATCGGTGCGGAAATTGAATTAGGATCTTGGCAAGTTCAACCGATTTTTAGTTTACTTCAAGAAGTTGGAAAACTAGAAGAGAAAGAAATGTTCAATATTTTTAACATGGGTATTGGTATGGTAGTAGCAGTAAAGGAAGAAGAGGCAAAAGATATTGTTCGTCTTCTTGAGGAACAAGGCGAGAAAGCTCATATTATTGGACATACTGTACAAGGGTCTGGTGTTACCTTTATTGAGGGAACAGAAGTATGAGTAGATTAGCAGTTTTTGCTTCTGGGAGCGGCTCTAACTTTCAATCTCTCATTAATGCGGTAGAAGACAAAATATTGGATGCAGATATTAGTTTATTAGTATGTGATAAACCAGAGGCACGCGCTATTGGACGGGCACACTATCACCATATTCCGTGTTTTTCCTTTTCAGCGAAAGCATATGAGTCAAAAGAAGCATTTGAAAAAGAGATATTAAAAAAGCTAGAAGAGTATGAAATTGATTATGTTATTTTAGCTGGATATATGCGTTTAATTGGAACGACTTTACTAGAAGCGTACGGCGGGAAAATTATTAATATTCATCCATCAATACTACCGAGTTTTCCAGGGAAAGATGCTGTTGGTCAAGCGTTAGAAGCGGGTGTGAAAGTAACCGGAGTAACGATTCACTATGTAGATGCAGGTATGGATACAGGTCCAATTATTGCGCAAGAAGCAGTAGTTGTTTCTGAAGGGGATACGAGAGAAAGCTTACAAAAGAAAATTCAACAAGTTGAACATAAATTATACGTAAATACAGTGAATCAAATTGTTCAGTCTGTGAAAAAACCAACTGTTAACTAACATACAACCAGGGGTGAAGGATAAATGAAAAAGCGTGCATTAGTAAGTGTTTCAGATAAAACAGGAGTAGTAGAATTTGTTAAAGGTTTACTTGAACAAGGGATTGAAGTTATTTCAACAGGTGGAACGAAAAAATTATTAGAAGAAAACGGCTTGCAAGTAATTGGTATTTCTGAAGTAACTGGTTTCCCAGAAATTATGGATGGTCGTGTAAAAACATTACATCCAAATATTCATGGTGGTCTATTAGCAGTTCGTGATAATGAAATGCATGTAGCGCAAATGAATGAATTAGGTATGGAGCCAATTGACTTTGTTGTTGTTAACTTATACCCATTTAAAGAAACAATCGCTAAGCCTGATGTAACATTTGCTGATGCAATTGAAAATATTGATATCGGTGGCCCAACAATGATTCGCTCTGCTGCGAAAAATCATAAATTTGTATCGGTAATTGTAGATCCAGTAGATTATGATGTTGTATTAGCGGAACTGAAAGAGAACGGTGAAGTAACAGAGGAAACGAAACGTAAATTAGCAGCGAAAGTATTCCGTCATACAGCGGCATATGATGCGTTAATTTCTAACTACTTAACAGAGCAAATGGGCGAAGAAAGCCCAGAAACATTAACAGTGACATTTGAGAAAAAACAAGATTTACGCTATGGCGAAAATCCACATCAAAAAGCAACATTCTATAAAGCGCCATTCGCAGCAACTTCTTCTGTTGCATATGCAGAACAATTACACGGTAAAGAATTATCTTACAACAATATCAACGATGCGGATGCAGCACTTAGCATCGTGAAAGAATTTACAGAACCAGCAGTAGTAGCGGTAAAACATATGAATCCATGTGGTGTTGGAGTGGGTACGGATATTCATGAAGCATACACACGCGCTTATGAAGCAGATCCAGTATCAATCTTCGGAGGCATTATTGCAGCGAATCGTGAAATTGATAAAGCTACAGCAGAAAAGTTACACGAAATTTTCTTAGAAATTGTTATCGCACCTTCTTTCTCACAAGAAGCTTTAGAAGTATTGCAAAGTAAGAAAAATTTACGTTTACTAACTGTAAATATTGAAAAAGCAACAAGCGCAAGTAAAAAGCTAACTTCTGTACAAGGTGGACTTCTTGTTCAAGAGGAAGATACGTTATCATTAGATGAAAGTACAATTTCAATTCCAACGAAACGTGAACCATCAGAGCAAGAGTGGAAAGATTTAAAACTAGCTTGGAAAGTTGTAAAACATGTGAAATCAAATGCAATTGTTTTAGCGAATGATAACATGACAGTTGGTGTAGGCGCGGGACAGATGAACCGTGTAGGTTCTGCAAAAATCGCAATTACACAAGCTGGCGAAAAAGCACAAGGTAGCGCACTTGCATCTGATGCTTTCTTCCCAATGCCAGATACAGTAGAAGAAGCAGCAAAAGCTGGAATTACAGCAATCATCCAACCAGGCGGATCGATTCGTGATGAAGATTCTATTAAAATGGCAGATGCGTATGGGATTACTATGGTGTTCACTGGCGTACGTCATTTCAAACACTAATAGAGGATGTTAAAAAAGTCCGGTCAAGATAACTGTCGCATGTCGTCGTTGCATAGCCAGTGCGGTACTCATGTAGGAAAGCTACACTCCGTGTCCTCCTGGCGAATGCGCCTTGACCTGCTCGGTTCTCTTGATCCTCCTTTTTAACTTTCTATTGATACGGTTGTTTAAAAAGTCCGGTCAAGATAACTGTCGCATGTCGTCGTTGCATAGCCAGTGCGGTACTCATGTAGGAAAGCTACACTCCGTGTCCTCCTGGCRAATGCGCCTTGACCTGCTCGGTTCTCTTGATCCTCCTTTTTAAACTTTTATTGATATGAAAACAAACTAGGAGCATAGCTTCTAGTTTGTACTTATTTAATTATTGGGGGATGAAATATGAATGTTTTAGTAATTGGCCGTGGTGGACGTGAGCATGCTTTAGCTTGGAAGTTTGCACAATCTGAAAAGGTAGAAAAAATATATGTAGCGCCAGGTAATGAAGGTATGCGAGACGTTGCAACACCAGTTGATATTGATGAGAATGATTTTGATGCATTAGTCTTATTCGCAAAAGAAAACAATGTAGGCTTAACTTTCGTTGGACCAGAAATTCCACTTATGAATGGAATCGTTGATCGCTTTAAGGAAGAGGGACTTCGTGTATTTGGACCTAATAAAGCGGCTGCTGTTATTGAAGGTAGTAAAGCTTTTACGAAAGAATTGATGAAAAAGTATGATATTCCAACTGCGGCATATGAAACTTTTACAGACTATGAAGAAGCAGTAAAGTATATTCAAAAAGTTGGTGCACCGATTGTAATTAAGGCAGATGGTTTAGCTGCTGGTAAAGGTGTAACGGTAGCAATGACGCTTGAAGAGGCATTGCAAGCTGTGAAAGAAATGCTGCAAGATGTGAAATTCGGTGAAGCAAGCAAGAAGGTCGTTATTGAGGAGTTTCTAGATGGACAAGAATTTTCATTAATGGCATTCGTAAATGGAACAACCGTACATCCAATGGTAATTGCTCAAGATCATAAACGAGCTTTTGATGCTGATAAAGGTCCTAATACAGGCGGAATGGGTGCATATTCCCCAGTACCACAAATTCCGGAATCAGCGGTTCAAGAAGCGATTCAAACAGTATTACATCCAACTGCTAAAGCGATGATCCAAGAAAATCGTTCGTTTACAGGAATTTTATATGCGGGGCTTATTTTAACGAATGATGGTCCAAAGGTAATTGAGTTCAATGCACGCTTTGGCGATCCTGAAACGGAAGTTGTATTACCACGCTTAGAAAATGATTTAGTTGATGTATGTAACGCTGTATTAGATGAAAGTGAATTAACGTTACAATGGTCAAAGGAAGCAGTTATTGGTGTCGTACTTGCTTCGAAAGGATATCCAGAAGCATATAAAAAAGGTGAAATTATTAACGGATTAGATGCACTGCAAGATGTAATAGTTTTCCATGCGGGTACAGCGATGAAACATGGTGACTTTGTAACAAACGGTGGCCGTGTATTATTTGTTGCTTGTAAGGCGAATAATTTACAAGAAGCGAAAGATAAGGTCTATAAAGAAATCGGTAAAATTGAGAGTGATGGTTTATTTTACCGAAGTGATATAGGATATCGTGCAATTGGGCATGAGATGACGAGAAGCTAATATATAAAAAATCCCGCTGATTTCTCAGCGGGATTTTTTATGCATCTTTATCTTTTTTTAATTTCCCTTTTTGCTTTGCCATTTCTCGAAGTAAATACTCGATGTGTGCATTGACGCTACGAAACTCATCATTCGCCCATTTTTCGATGACTGCGTGTAATTCAGGATCAATACGTAATGGAAAGCTTTTCTTTTTGGCCATAATCACTTACAACCTTTAGTATAGGCTTCCTGTATTAATAACTGGTTGCGCACCTTTATCTGAAACGATGGCAACTAATAAATTGTTCACCATATTTGCTTTACGCTCGTCATCGAGTTCCAGTACGCCTTCTTCATCTAACATATGGATTGAATCTTTCGCCATCTTCACAGCACCTTCAACAATCTCTTTTCTAGCAGCTAATACTGCTTTTGCTTGTTGACGCTGGAGCATTGCATGGGCAATTTCTGTTGCGTAAGCTAAATGTGTTAAACGAGTTTCTAATACTTCTACGCCAGCGATTTCAAGTCGTGCTTCTAACTCACGCTTTAATTCTTCAGAGATCTCTTCAGTATTTCCTCGTAACGTGATGCAAGTTTCATCTTGGAAATTATCATAAGGATATTTTGTAGCAACGTGGCGGATTGCTGTTTCACTTTGAATTTCTACGAATCGATCGTAATGCTCAACACCAAACATTGCTTTTGCGGAATCAACAACTTTATATACGATAACGGCTGCAATTTCAATTGGATTGCCCTCAACATCGTTTACTTTTAATTTCTTACTGTTAAAGTTTTCAACACGTAAAGATACAGTTTGACGAAAAGCGAATGGAATTGTTAAAAATAAACCATTTTGACGAATTGTTCCTAAATAACTACCGAAGAACGTAATAACTTTCGCTTGATTCGGTTGAACGATACCGATACCTGTAGCTAAAACAGATGCTAATATGAGAGCTAAAATAGCTATTACAAACATTTCTTGTACAAGGCAAAATACACCGATAGCGGCTAAAACTAAAATTCCAATAACGCCGAGAAATCCATTAACATAAAATACTTGTTTTTCTTTCATATGATCGCCTCCTTGATATAAAAATGATATCACTTTTATATCATTACATGCAAGAGGGTTACACCTAATTTTCTGAATTTTATTGTTTGATATCTTTTATGTACGTTTTAAGGGTAAAAACAAGAATGTACGTTCTGTTTCGTGGTGAAATAAAGAAGACTTAGCTGCCCACTGCAGCAGCTAAGTCCCTTTGAGAGCATCTTGCATCGTGACAAATGATTCAAAGCGGTTTTGCCAGGATTAATTCTTCAATCGCTGACTCAATCTCTTTGTCAGAAGTGTCATAACTTCCATCTGACTTTGCCTTTGGCTTGTCATGACTGGAAGCTGAATTAACTTCTTCTTTATTATGTCCTTTTTCAGTGAAATTCATGCTAGGCATTTTAAATGCGCTCATATTCATATATTTTCCAAACTTACAGGCTTCAACAATAGGGCAGAAACAAACGATCCCCTCCGCAATTTTCATGGCACCAATCCATAGCAAAACTTTAGACCAAGTGCACCAAGGTTTACGTACGAGTTTAGCTGTACTACAACCGAAGAGGATGAGTCCGAGTGTAATTCGAATTAGAGCACTAATTGTGCCGATGTTTTGCTTCATTAGAAAAACACTCCTTTTTAATTAACTTCGAAATAGAAAATACTATTTCATTTGTTAGTATTCCGTATAAGTTTTTTGATATGTAATCCAACATTTGACGTTGAAAAAGATGTTGGATTGGGCGTGTGTGTAGGTAGTTTTTTTTGTTATAATGAAAGAATGCGTAAAAGGAAGTTCAAAAAGTCCGGTAAAGATAGCTGTCGCATTTCATCGTTGCATACGCCAGTCCGGTACTCATGTAGGGAAAACTACATTCCGTTCCTCCTGGCGAATACGCCTCGATCTGCTCGGCTCTCTATATCCTCCTTTTTGAACAAATATAGTAGGGAAGTTCAAAAAGTCCGGTAAAGATAGCTGTCGCATTTCATCGTTGCATACGCCAGTCCGGTAAAGATATAGCAAGGAATGTAAAAAATCTTGATAAAAATTAACTGTTATTTTGAACAGAAATTATATAACTAGAGAAAAGAAAGGGTGTTTTCATGTACGATATTTCCAAATGGAAACATGTATTTAAGCTTGATCCAAATAAGGAGTTAAGTGACGAACATTTAGAAATGATTTGTGAATCTGGAACGGATGCTGTTATTGTAGGCGGAAGTGACGGTATAACAATTGATAACGTATTACACATGCTAGTTAGCATTCGTAGATATGCAGTGCCTTGTGTGTTAGAGGTTTCTGATGTGGAGGCAATTACACCAGGATTTGATTTTTATTACATCCCAAGTGTTTTAAATAGCCGAAAAGTAGAATGGGTAACAGGTGTTCATCATGAGGCATTGAAAGAATTTGGGGATATTATGGACTGGGACGAAATTTACATGGAAGGGTATTGTGTTTTAAACCCAGAAGCGAAAGTAGCCCAGCTTACAGATGCAAAATGTGATTTAACAGAAGATGATGTTATTGCATATGCGCGTTTAGCAGACAAGCTATTACATTTACCTATATTCTATTTAGAATATAGCGGGACGTATGGAGACATTGAGCTTGTTAAAAATGTAAAAGCAGAATTGAAACAAGCTAAGCTATATTATGGCGGTGGTATTTCTAATGCAGAACAAGCGAAAGAAATGGCACAGTATGCTGATACAGTAGTTGTTGGAAATATTATTTATGATGATATAAAATCGGCATTAAAAACAGTTAAAGCAGTAAAAGGAGAGTAGGTGCAGGCACATATGAGTACGACAGATAAGTTATTAAATGGTTTAAATCCGCAGCAACAAAAAGCAGTACAAACAACAAATGGAGCACTTCTATTAATGGCAGGCGCAGGTAGTGGGAAAACACGTGTGTTAACACACCGTATTGCATATTTACTTGGTGAAAAAGGTGTGGCGCCATGGAATGTACTAGCAATTACCTTTACAAATAAAGCTGCTCGTGAAATGCGTGAGCGTATTGATAAACTTGTTGGACCAGAAGCAGAAGATATTTGGATTTCTACGTTCCACTCTATGTGCGTACGTATTTTACGACGTGATATTGACCGCATTGGTATTAATCGTAACTTTACAATCTTAGATTCAGGTGATCAGTTAACTGTAGTAAAAAAAATTATGAAGGAGCGCAATATTGACCCGAAGAAGTTTGAGCCGCGCTCTATTTTAGCGGGTATTAGCAATGCGAAAAATGAACTGTTATCTGCAGATAAATATGCAAAAAAAATTACAACCGCTGATCCATATGAAAAATTAACGAGCGATGTATATACAGAATATCAAAAACGTCTTTTGAAAAATAACTCATTAGACTTTGATGATTTAATTATGACGACGATTCAGCTATTTGAACGTGTTCCAGAAGTACTAGAGTTTTATCAGCGTAAATTCCAATATATTCACGTTGATGAGTATCAAGATACGAACAAAGCTCAGTACCTTCTTGTTAAACATTTGGCATCACGTTTTAAAAACCTTTGTGTTGTTGGTGATTCGGATCAGTCTATTTACCGCTGGCGCGGGGCTGACATTTCTAACATTTTGTCATTCGAAAAAGACTATGAGAATGCACAAGTTATTCTGTTAGAACAAAACTATCGTTCATCACAAAATATTTTAAATGCAGCTAATGCTGTAATTGAAAAAAATTCAAACCGTAAACCGAAGAAATTATGGACAGAAAATCAAATTGGAAGCAAAATCTCGTATTATCGTGCTGCAACCGAAAAGGACGAAGCGTATTTTGTTGCGAAAAAAATTCGTGACGATATTCAAATGGGGAACCGAAAATATACTGATTTTGCAGTGTTATATCGTACAAATGCCCAGTCTCGTATGATTGAGGAGATTTTCCTAAAATCTAATATCCCTTACAAAATTGTCGGAGGTACTAAGTTCTACGACCGTAAAGAGATTAAAGACATTTTGGCGTACTTACGTTTAATTGGGAATCCAGATGATGAGATTAGTTTTGGACGTATTATAAACATGCCAAAGCGCGGGATTGGTGCGACTTCTATCGATAAAATTATTAATTATGGTGTGCAAAACGGAATCTCATTAACTGCTGTATTTGATGAGATTGAGCATGTTGGTGTAAGTGCAAAAATAACAAAAGCAGTAAAAGAATTCGCAAGTTTATTACACAACTGGGTAAATATGCAAGAGTATTTATCTGTTACAGAATTAGTAGAAGAAGTTATTGAGAAGACAGGCTATCGTGATATGTTGAAAAATGAGCGTTCTTTAGAAGCAGAAGGTCGTTTAGAAAACTTAGACGAGTTTTTATCTGTTACACAAACATTTGAATCCCAAAGCGAAGATAAGAGCCTTGTTGCATTCTTAACAGACTTAGCTCTTGTTGCTGATATTGATCGTGTAGATGAAGATCCAACTGCTGGTGAAGAAGTTATTTTAATGACGATGCACTCAGCAAAAGGATTAGAGTTCCCAGTTGTCTTTATTGTTGGCTTAGAGGAAGGGATATTCCCGCATACTCGTTCTCTTATGGAAGAGGATGAAATGCAAGAAGAGCGTCGTCTTGCCTATGTAGGTATTACTCGTGCAGAAGAAGAGCTATACTTATCCAATGCTCAAATGCGTACTTTATTTGGTAGAACAAGTATGAATGCAGCATCTCGATTTATTACAGAAATTCCGGCAGAATTAGTAGAACCATTAAACGAAACAGCACCGAAGCGTGAAACTTCGTTTGGTGCAAAAGGAAGAACGACAAGCGCAACTACAACACGTTCTCGTTCAGCTTTCGCGCGTCCGGCTGTTAAGACGACAGGTGGCGAGCAAATTGGCTGGGGAATAGGCGATAAAGCTGCTCACCAGAAGTGGGGAGTCGGTACAGTTGTAAGTGTAAAGGGTGAAGGAGATTCAAAAGAATTAGATATTGCGTTCCCAAGCCCAATTGGTATTAAACGTTTATTAGCAAAATTTGCACCTGTGACGAAACAATAGGAAAGGACTGAGGATATGTCAAAAGAGATAGCCAAAAAACGTATAGAAGAATTGCGTGATTTGTTAAATACATTTAACTATCAATATCACGTATTAGACAATCCTTCTGTTTCTGATGCGGAATATGACCGTGATATGCAGGAGCTTATAAAATTAGAAGCAGAGAACCCAGAGTTTATGAGTGAAGACTCGCCCTCCATTCGCGTTGGGGGGACTGTTCTTGATATATTTGAAAAGGTAACGCATAAATCACCAATGTTAAGTTTAGGAAACGCGTTTAATGAAGGAGATTTGCGTGATTTTGATCGAAGAGTACATCAGGGAATTGATGATGCGAATGTAAGATATATATGCGAATTAAAAATTGACGGACTTGCTGTTTCACTTCATTATGAAAAAGGACGCTTCATTCAAGGAGCAACACGTGGTGATGGTATAACGGGTGAAGATATTACCCAAAACTTAAAAACGATTAAAGCTATCCCGCTGCGTTTAAATGAAGAAGTAACGTTAGAAGCACGAGGCGAGGCTTATATGCCGAAGCGTTCATTCGTTAAATTGAATGAAGAGAAAGAACAAAATGGTGAAGATGTATTTGCGAATCCACGTAATGCGGCAGCAGGATCGATACGCCAACTTGATCCGAAAATTGCAGCGAAGCGTAACTTATCTATGTTTGTGTATGGTCTTGCTAATGTAGAAGAAAAAACAATTCCATCCCACAGTGAATCACTGGATTTCTTAGGTGAGCTTGGATTTAAGACGAATCCAAATCGTCGTACATGTGAAACAATTGAAGACGTAATAGCCTATGTAGAAGAGTGGCAAGAAAAACGCCCGCATCTTGATTATGAGATTGACGGAATCGTTATAAAAGTAGACGATGTTGCTATTCAAGAAAGCTTAGGAACTACAGCAAAGAGTCCAAGATGGGCAATAGCTTATAAATTCCCAGCTGAAGAAGTTGTGACGAGATTAACAGGGATTGAATTAAGTGTCGGCCGCACAGGAGTTGTAACACCAACTGCAGAGCTGGAGCCAGTGCGAGTAGCCGGAACTATTGTCCGTCGTGCTTCTTTACATAACGAAGATTTAATTCGTGAAAAGGATATTCGAATTGGTGACTACGTTGTTGTGAAAAAGGCTGGAGATATCATTCCTGAAGTTGTGAACGTTATTTTTGATAAGCGTACTGGTGAGGAAGAAGAATATCATATGCCAACGCATTGTCCAGCATGTGAGAGTGAACTTGTTCGTTTAGAAGAAGAAGTAGCACTTCGATGTATAAATCCGACTTGCCCAGCTCAAATTCGTGAAGGATTAATCCATTTCGTTTCAAGAAATGCAATGAATATTGATGGACTTGGAGAACGTGTAATTACACAACTCTTTGATGCGGATTATATTCGTACGTTTGCTGATTTATATTCATTGACGAAAGAGCAATTATTAGAACTAGAACGTTTCGGTGAAAAATCAGCAACAAATTTAGTCCAAGCAATTGAGAATTCTAAGGAAAACTCATTAGAGCGATTATTATTCGGTCTTGGTATTCGTCATGTCGGTGCGAAAGCGGCACGTACATTTGCTGAGCATTTCGAAACGATGGATGAGCTTGTGAAAGCGACGGAAGAAGAATTAAAAACAATTAATGAGATTGGTGAAAAAATGGCTCAATCCGTTGTAACGTATTTCGATAATGAAGACGTATTAGAGCTATTACAACAATTTAAAGAGTATGGCGTGAACATGGCATACAAAGGTATAAAAATTGCTGATTTACAAAATGTTGAATCGTACTTCGCAGGAAAAACTGTCGTCTTAACAGGGAAATTAGAAGTTATGGGCCGCAGTGAAGCGAAGAAGAAAATTGAGGCATTAGGTGGAAAAGTAACAGGAAGTGTTAGTAAAAGTACGGATTTACTTGTTGCTGGTGAAGCTGCAGGCTCGAAATTAGCGCAAGCAGAGAAGCACAATGTTGAAGTTTGGAATGAAGAGAGGTTCTTACAAGAGCTGAATAAGTAAGAGGTGCAAACTTACGATGAAAAAAATAGCGTTAGCAGTATTAAGTCTTAGCCTACTTGTAAGTGGGTGTAGCATTGGTTCCAATAAAGATGAAAAAGCAGTTGAGAAATCGGGGAAAGCGAAAGAACAAGCAGTTATCCCGAAATACTCCATTTCGGATGAATATTATAAGACAACGGTTCAATTTGATCCAGGTAAGGCGCGTGGTTTAGTTGTACAAGGTTTAAATAGTCGTCTAGATGTAGATGAATTTGAAACAGGATTAATGCGCATTGCCAAAGAATCGTTTAGTACGAAAGATTATTTCTTTAAAGGCGGAAAGTTTCTAGAGGCTCAAGATATACAAATGCTTGTAAAAAGAAAGCGTACAGATGCTGAACAAAAAGAGCTAGAGGATAAGTTGAAAAAAGATGCAGTTAAATTTCCAAATATCGGACTGAATCCAGCCTTAAGTGAAGGTTCGGAGTCACTAGAAGTGAAAAATAAAAAACATCCAATGTATATCTCAAACATTTTAGAGCATGATTACTACGTGCAAAAAGGTGGGAACGATAATGAACCTGATGGCATTGTAGTTGGATTAGCGATGAATTCTGTTCAATATTATGAGGAAGAGCATGGTTATCCGCGTGAGGCTGCAATTCCAGATGTGAAAATGTTAGCTGAAGGGAAAAGGATGGCCCAAGAAATCTTGAAAGTAATGCAGCAAAAAAAGCCTGAAATAAAAAATATTCCGGTTACATTTGCGATTTATCGTCAAGGTCCAAAGTCTTCGCTTGTACCAGGGAATTTTGTTTCTTATGCTAAGGTAGAAAAAGGCAGTGAAACGGTTGAGGATTGGAAGCCGATCAATGAGAAATACTATTTATTCCCATCTGAACAAGCGAAAGCGGATAATAAACGTGAAGATCTTGCGAGGGTGTCAAACTTTAAAGCAAAATTAAGTGAGTATTTCCAAGGAGATTATACAGCTGTTATCGGTACTGGAATGTATAGAGATGATGAATTAAGAGAAATGAAGCTCGATATTCCTGTCCAATTCAATGGGAAAGCTGAAGTGATTGGTTTTACACAATATGTAGCTGGACTTGTTATGGAATACTTCCCGAATTATATGAAAGTACAAGTAACAATTAAATCTGTAGAACGCCCAGAAGCAATTATTATACGTGAAGCGAAGCAAGATGAACCGTTTGTGAAAATTTTAGATTAAAGATGAGAGCTGTTCCATAAAGGAACAGCTTTTTTTCTTGAAAAATTTTGTTATAATTTTAAATGTTACAAATAAAGGGGTAAGGGGCAAATTCATGGAAGAACTAAGCTTTCAAGTCATTATTTTATTAATTGCATTCGGATTTTTAGCTGCTTTTATTGATTCGGTTGTTGGAGGGGGAGGGTTAATTTCGCTTCCTGCACTTATGTTTGTTGGTTTATCACCAGCTTCGGCAATCGCAACGAATAAATTAGCTGCAACGATGGGGACGCTTACGAGCACAATTTATTTTATTCGATCAGGTAAGGTGAATTTTCGGATTGTAGGAAAGTTAATCCCGTTAACTATTATTGGAGCAGTCGCAGGGGCTTTAGTAGTAAAGTTTATTCCGCCTGATATTTTGCGTCCACTAGTGCTCGTAATGTTGGTTTTTATTGCCATTTATATTATTGCGAAAAAAGATTGGGGAAGTGCATCTACCTATAAAAAGATGACAAAAGGAAAAACATTAATGTTTTTCTTTGTTATTTTAATGATAGGATTTTATGATGGATTTTTTGGACCAGGGACAGGATCCTTTTTAATTTTTGCATTTTTATTAATTGGTTTGGATTTTATTCAAGCGGCAGCATCTGGAAAACTTTTGAACTTCGTTAGTAATATCGTATCTTTAATTACTTTTTTATTTTTAGATGTGATTCATTTTGAATACGGTATAATTATGGGCTTATCAATGATTTTAGGTGCTTATTTTGGATCGAAGTTTGCGGTTCAAAAAGGTGTTGGATATGTAAGGACTTTATTTTTATTAGTTACTATTTTATTAATCGGGAAAAATGTTTTGGAATATACTCATATTTTGTAGATTCATACGTATGTATGAATCTCTTTTTTTTATTATATTTTAAAAATTAATAAATTTTTAAAATATAAGTCTAGGAATATTTGAATAAATCTAAATTATCGTGTAGAATAATGTTGTAAAATGTAAACGTTTTTCTAAGGGGAGGCTAAAAAGATGGTAGTAGCATACAAACATGAGCCATTTACAGATTTTTCAGTAGAGGCTAACAAATTAGCGTTTGAAGAGGGTTTAAAGAAAGTAGAATCTTATCTTGGACAAGACTATCCATTAATTATCGGGGGAGAAAAAATCACTACAGAAGACAAAATTGTTTCTGTAAACCCTGCAAATAAAGAGGAACTTGTTGGTCGTGTTTCAAAAGCAAGCCGTGAATTAGCTGAAAAAGCAATGCAAGTAGCGGATGCAACATTCCAAACTTGGAGAAAGTCAAAACCAGAAATGCGTGCAGATATTTTATTCCGTGCTGCAGCAATCGTTCGTCGTAGAAAACATGAGTTCTCTGCTATTCTTGTAAAAGAAGCAGGTAAACCATGGAATGAGGCAGATGCTGATACAGCAGAAGCAATCGACTTTATGGAATATTATGCTCGTCAAATGTTGAAATTAAAAGACGGTATTCCAGTAGAAAGCCGTCCAATTGAATATAATCGTTTCTCTTACATTCCATTAGGAGTAGGTGTTATCATTTCTCCTTGGAATTTCCCATTCGCAATTATGGCAGGTATGACAACAGCTGCTGTAGTTTCTGGTAACACAGTATTACTAAAACCAGCTAGTACAACTCCTGTAGTAGCAGCGAAATTTATGGAAGTATTAGAAGAAGCTGGTTTACCAGCTGGCGTAGTAAACTTCGTTCCAGGTAATGGTTCTGAAGTTGGTGACTATTTAGTAGATCACCCTCGTACACGTTTCGTTAGCTTCACTGGATCTCGCGATGTAGGTATTCGTATTTACGAACGTGCAGCAAAAGTAAACCCAGGACAAATTTGGTTAAAACGTGTTATCGCTGAAATGGGCGGTAAAGATACAATCGTTGTTGATAAAGAGGCAGATCTTGAATTAGCAGCTAAATCTATCGTTGCATCAGCATTCGGATTCTCAGGACAAAAATGTTCTGCATGTTCTCGTGCAGTAATCCATGAAGATGTATACGATCATGTATTAAATCGTGCTGTTGAATTAACAAAAGAATTAACAGTAGGTAACCCAGATGCAAAAGATATTAACATGGGACCTGTTAATGACCAAGCTGCATTCGATAAAGTAATGAGCTATGTTGCAATTGGTAAGGAAGAAGGTAAAATCGTATCAGGTGGCGAAGGAGACGATTCTAAAGGCTGGTTCATCCAACCAACAATCGTTGCTGACGTTGCAGAAGATGCTCGTTTAATGAAAGAAGAAATCTTCGGACCAGTAGTAGCATTCTGTAAAGCAAAAGACTTTGATCATGCACTTGCAATTGCAAATAATACAGAATACGGTTTAACAGGAGCAGTTCTTTCTAACAACCGTGACCATATTGAAAAAGCACGCGAAGACTTCCACGTTGGTAACTTATACTTCAACCGTGGATGTACTGGTGCAATCGTAGGTTACCAACCATTCGGTGGCTTTAACATGTCTGGTACAGACTCTAAAGCTGGTGGCCCTGACTACTTAGCACTTCACATGCAAGCAAAAACTACTTCTGAAACTTTATAAGAAATAGTAGAAAAGATCTTCACAGACTGTGAAGATCTTTTCTTTTTGAGAAACTCTCTATAATAGAAGCTAGTTAATTTCAATCAAGAAAAGGTTGCCAAATATTACTATTTGTTCTTTTGAATTAGTTAAACCCTATTAATATCGGGATAAACATGAAAATAGAAACAAAACAGCGAGAAAAATTGACTTATTAGTCATATTTTTTAGTATTCATTTTGAGGATTTCCTGTATAATACAATTTGAAAGAAAATCTATGGTTAGACAAGAGAACACTCCTTTCGGCTTTGCTAACTGAAAGGAGTGTTTTTTTAGGTCGCTAAAAACTCTTCTGTACTCATTATATTTGCGTATACTCCATTTAAACTCGCCAAAATTGTATTATGAATATAAACAGCTGGTATAGTAGCATTCTTAAATGAAAGATCTTTTGTAGCACAAGCATCGTGTATTACGGTACAGTGAAGGCCAAAATCAAAAGCAGCTCTTACTGTAGCATCAATACACATATGGGTCATCATCCCGCATATTACGACGTGCTCAATTCCTGAACGTTGTAATTGTTCTAGAAGATCAGTTTCTCGGAAGCTATTTGGATAATGTTTAAGGATAACGGTTTCCTCTCTAAGTGGACGGACATTTTCGTGAATATGGACACCTTCTGTATTGGGTAGGAAAAAAGTAGCGCTATCTTTTATAGCTACATGTTGGATATGAAAAATAGGTTCGTTTCTTATTCTAAAATGTTGTAGTAGCTGACTAGCATATTCACTTGCTTCTACTGGATTACGTAATTCCATCATTCCGCTTGGAAAATAATCATTTTGAATGTCGACGAGCAAAAGAGCTGTTTTCATATATCTATCTTCCTCCGATTTCATATTCAAATAATGTTATTCAATGAGTAGAGAAGATTCTCCTTTTTAAAAGTATGAGTGAGAAGGATTTTACATAACTTTAAAAATCACTATTGTATTGTTACTTCTTATTTTAAAATTCAAATAGAGAAATAATTAATATTTTTCCGAAAAATGTATTGACTCTCATTATTCTGAGTTCTATAATAAGACTTAATTAAACGACAATTAAATCGATACACTCTTATCCAGAGAGGTGGAGGGACTGGCCCTACGATACCTCAGCAACGGGTTTTTTAATACCGTGCTAACTCCAGCAAGCCTATAAAGGCTTGGAAGATGAGAAGATGTGAATGAGTACATATAAAAGTGCTCTCCTTCTTATCTTTTATTACTGATAAGAAGGAGAGCACTTTTTATTTTACCTCGAAAGCTCTACTTCAAGTTTTACAGCATATAGGAGGGAAGAAAATGATTTCTTTTAACAATGTAAGTAAAGTATATGAATCAGGTGGGCAATCTGTTCATGCGGTTGAGGATGTAACGCTGTCAGTTGAAAAGGGCGAAATTTTTGGCATTATCGGATTTAGTGGTGCTGGAAAGAGTACGCTATTACGTTTAGTAAATATGTTAGAAAGACCAACTGCAGGAACAATTTCAATAGATGATAAAGATATTACATCATTATCGGCGAAAGAATTACGGAAACTAAGACAAAGAATTGGGATGATTTTCCAAAGTTTTAATCTATTTAATTCAAGAACGGTGTTTGGGAACATTGCTTATCCATTAAGGTTAGCGAAATTGCCGAAGAATGAGATAAAAGAAAGAGTGAATGAACTACTAAAATTTGTTGGTTTAGAAGATAAAGCGAACTATTATCCAGAACAGTTATCAGGTGGACAAAAGCAGCGTGTTGGGATTGCAAGAGCACTTGCGACATCACCGGATATTCTCATATGTGATGAGGCAACATCAGCTTTAGATCCGGAAACAACAACAGAAATCTTAAATTTATTAAAGAAAGTAAATAGAGAGTACAATTTAACGATCCTACTTATTACACATGAAATGCACGTTGTGAAAGAAATTTGTCACCGTGTAGCCGTTATGGAAAAAGGAAAAGTAATTGAGGAAGGAAAACTGTTTGACGTTTTCACACAACCAAAAACAAAGACCACTCAAAATTTTGTACGCTCTGTTATTAATGATCACTTACCAGAAAGTGTTCTAGCGAAAATTCAAAACGGAGGTCAGATTTATCGCCTGACTTTTACTGGGGAAGAGACAGGACAGCCTGTACTATCATATATTGCGAAAAACTATAACGTCGATGTAAATGTTCTTTATGGAAATATTATTGAACTCCAAAATGTGCTATTTGGAAATCTTCTTGTAGAACTACAAGGTGAACAGAAAGAAATTCAAAAAGCATTACAACATCTAAGACTGCAAGTGCAGCTGAAGGAGGTAGAAGCTCATGCGAGTTGATTGGAGTATATTTTGGCCTCGCATATTAGATGCGACGGGGGATACCCTCTTAATGGTAATTGTAACCCTTATATTTGCTACAATTCTTGGTATACCTCTAGGTTTACTATTGTATGTGACGAGAAAAGGGAATTTTTTAGAAAATAAATGGGTCTTTTCTATTCTTAATATCATAATTAATACAATTCGTCCGGTTCCATTCATTATCTTTTTAGTAGCTTTAAGCCCACTAACAAGAAGTGTTATTGGAACGACGATTGGAACGGCTGCAGCAATCTTCCCAATGACGTTAGTCGCATCAATTGGTATTGCTAGAATGGTTGAAACCAATCTTGTTTCTGTTCCGAAAGGAGTAATTGAAGCAGCACAAGCAATGGGCGCTTCACCACTTAGAATTGTTTTTGAAATCCTCGTACCAGAAGCTTTAGCACCATTGATCCTAGGTGTCACGTTTATGACGGTCGGTTTAATTGAATTTTCTGCAGTCGCAGGACTTGTCGGTGGTGGCGGTCTTGGTGACTTAGCAATGACATATGGTTATCAACGCTTTGATACGTCAGTTATGTTTGTAACGGTTGTTTTACTTATTATTCTTGTACAGGTGGCTCAAAATTTAGGGAACTACTTTGCGAAAGTCTTTTTACGCAGATCATAAAAAGGAAGAGGGGAAAAGAAAATGAAGAAAATTTTAGCATTTGCATTATCAGCGATCGTAGGAATTACAGCATTAAGCGGCTGCTCAGGTGGAGACACAGGTGCAGGAGCGAAAGAGAAAGTAGTTCGCGTCGGTGTAACTGGAACAGATGGAGACGTTTGGGAAATTTTAAAGAAAAAAGCTGAAAAAGAAGGGATTAAAATTAAACTGGTTGAGTTCTCTGATTACACAACACCCAACAAAGCGTTAGCTGATGGAGATATTGAACTAAACTCATTCCAGCACATTGCTTTCTTAGAGCAATTTAAAAAGGAGCATAAGTTAGATATTACAGCTGTTGGTACAACGCAAATTGCACCGATGGGCTTATACTCTGAAAAATATAAGAAAGCAAATGAAATCCCAGATGGTTCGGAAATTGCTATTCCGAATGATCCAACGAACCAAGCACGTGCATTAAAACTTCTTGATGCAGCTGGATTATTAAAGCTTAAGAAAGATTTTGGTCTATTTGGGGATCCAAGCGGTATCGCTGAAAATCCGAAGAAGCTAAAAGTTACACCGGTTATCGCACAGCAAACACCTCGTGTGTTAAAAGATGTAGCGGCTTCAGTTATTAATAACGGTGTTGCTGGTCAAGCTGGATTAGACCCAGCGAAGGATCCAATTTTCTTAGAAGATCCAAATAATGAAAATGCAAAGGCCTATATTAATATTTTCGCAGCTCGTACGAAAGATAAAAATGATCCAACACTGAAAAAAGTAATTGAGTTATACCATTCAAAAGAAGTAACAGATGCAATTAAGAAAGAAACAAATGATGGTTCAATTTCAGTAGATCTTTCACTTGATGAGCTTGAAAAAATCGTAAAATAATTATTGAGTTTAACGACTAACAGTAGGAACCCCTCCGCTGTTAGCTCGTTCAACATATAATCTACTTAACAAACAAAACCCTAATTCTGTACCTTCTAATTTTGTATAACATAGAATCCAATGTTTGTTAAGTAGAGTGATGGACCAGGAGTTTTCCTGGTCTTTTTTTAATTAAAGCAGCTGGCTAATAATAAGGAAATCCAAATTATGATTGGGTAAGAGATTAAACTAAAAATGAGTGTACTTGCTAATTTCTTTTTAGGGATTAATAGTTTCTTTGATGAAAATAAGAAAAGAGAAAATAGGATAATGATAGATGCTGAGATTACTCCTGGATTATAAGAACGATAAATGAAATACAAGATAATATGCTGAACGGCGTTAAAGAAGATACAGCCCTGTATAAAAATGATCAAATAAATAGAAGATATGATGCTTAATTGATATAGAATGACTATGAGTAAGACGAAGGTTGTTAATATGGAAATTGCAATGAAAAATTGTTTGTTAGTTATAAAATGGATCGAAAATCGATTAGCGATATATTGTGGCATTTGGAAAGCTTCTTCAAGGTTATGAAAAAAGAATAGAAGGGGGATTAGCCAGATTGTATTAGTGGTGAAATGTCTTGTTGAAGATGTTTTTATCAACTTATATCAGCTCCAATAAAGGGATAGAAAGCCTATAAGAAAAGGCTTTCTACAAGGGTATAGTTATTCAATTATGATGCTTTTTAAATTACTCTCAGGTTGCGGTTGTTCTTCAGCATAGGAGGAGAGCTCCTCTTGCAAAATATTTAGTGCGTGCTTAGCTGATTGCTGAATCGGATTCGGTAGCTCTTCTAATATACGCATACCGATTTTTATTTTTGTACGAATTACCTTTCTTAGTAATTCATCATGCATGTACTACACCTCCAAACCGAATGTTTAGTACATCATCTTCAAACTTAGCTCCTTGAATAGAAAGGTGTGTTAATGTTTTTGGTAAGGTGATATTTCGCTTCATAGAGCCGGCTCGAATAATAAGTTCATCACCTTTTTGATTTAATGAAAGTTCACTTTTGTTTGAGAAGGGAATGGACAGAACGAAAATATACTCATCGCCATCTTTTTTTACATATTGTGTGCGGCCATTAAATTTCACTTCAGTAGGAGAAGGGTCTGATTTAAATAAAGCATTTCCTACACGCTCTAACATAGCTAAACCAACAACTTCTTGTTCAAACATGGGAGCTTCGTAAATAGGAAGTGGCTGAAAACTATCTTTAATTAACGCCTTATATTTCTTTTGTGTATCTTTCCATGCCTGAAAGTAAGGGTCGGTAACAGTGTTAGGGATGACGCGGTTAATCATAATGGCATCTACGTTATAATCGTATAAGTTTAAATAAGTAAAACTACGCTGAGCTTCTTTAATGACCATTTTTTCAGGATTTACAACAACGCGAATACTCGTTACTTTTCGGTTTGATAAAATATCTCTCATTTCTCCGAGCTGTTCAAGCGTATTCGTTAATTCGTCCATAATATCATCAGTTGGAAGGGGGACACCAAGAAGTGGTTGAGCTACAGGACGAACAACTTTTAAAATCTTCCTTTTAATAGGAAAGAGTTTTTCCATCCACCAGCCGAGCATGTCTGGAAAGCTAAGCATTGCTAAAGTTTCTCCAGTCGGTGCGCAATCAATAATGATGACGTCGTAAGTGTTGTGTTTATAGTAATCGAGTACTCGAAGTAAGCTAATTAAATCTTCCATACCAGGGAACATCGTTAATTCTTCTGTTGTAATATCATCAGCTGCTTTTGAAGTGAAGAGTAGTGTAATGTATTTCTGCAATTTCCCCCAGCCTTTTTCCATTTCATAAATAGTGTTAATTTCTTGTGCCCACAAGTTTTCGCGAATTTCTAGTGGCTCAGAAGATAGTTTTATGCCAAATGAATCCCCTAAACTATGAGCAGGATCTGTACTCATTACTAATGTTTTTAATCCTTGTTTTGCACTTTGGATTGCTGTTGCTGCTGAAATGCTAGTTTTTCCTACGCCGCCTTTACCTGTATACAGAATAATTCTCATCATTAATATCCCCTTTGTTTCGAATGTCGAATATTACGAGTGTCGAAATATTTAATTGAATAAAAACCCAACTAGGGTCTTATCCCGCATTAACGGGCAGTAAGACTCCCGCCCAAAAATTCGACTGGAGCAAACAAATTAGGTGGGAGGTCAACTGTCCGTAAATGCCCGATTGGTTCAACTAATAATCAGTGAGGGATGAGAAAAACCCCCACTGATTAAAGTTTCACTTTATTCAATCGGAATGTTTTTCATTTTAGGTGTAGAAATCTTTTCTTCTGTTTTTTGCTGTGACGTAGCAATGTGATTCATGATCTTTTGGAATATTTGTAGTAAGAATGCTTTTTCTTCTTCTGACAATGCATCTGTCACTAGGCTAAAGTAATGGGCCGCATTTTGTTTTACTTCTTGAACGAGCATTACGCCGTTTTCTGTTAAACGAATTAATACAATGCGTCGATCGCTTTCATTCCGGTAGCGTTCAATATATCCCTTTTTTACAAGGCGATTTACAACGCCCGTTGTTGTACTCATCGGTATATCAAGAAGATCAGCAATTTTTGTCATTGTAATATCCGTATTTCGCTCCATCCAAAGTAAACAAAATACTTCTGTCTTGGAAAGTGTTAAATCAAGGCTTACCCATTCTTCAGGATAGAAAAGTTTCTTGGCGTTATCTAGCAGTAAGTCTAAAAAATGTTCATATTGTAACAATTATTTCCACTCCCGTATATTTCGAGGTTCGTAATATTTGTTTTTATTTTATGTGGAATTGAAATAAATGTCAATGTTTTTAACTGTTTTTTCAGATTTAAAAGAAAATTATCTTCAAAATAGAAATTTTTTGTGATAGATTAATAAATAGAAAAATGATTTTACATAAAAACCCATTGTGATAAATATATTTATCTATAATAGGTGTACAGCTAACGAGGGGGAGAACGATGAGAAGACGAAATACGCAAGCGTTCACGTTTTTAGCATGGACTTCATTTGTTTGTGCGCTTTCAGGAATGCTAATTGGGATTTATACGCTAGATGAAACGCTTAGTGTAAAAGGATACTATTTAATTGGAACATTATTTTTAACGATGTCTTGTTTTGTATTACAAAAAACAATTCGTGATAATGAAGAAGATAACGAGAGATTTCCGAAAAATAAATCGTTAGATAAAGAGTAAATTGTAAAGAAAGGCATTTGCCTTTCTTTTTTTATGTAAAAATACCGTAAGTGCCGTGTGTTGACTTGCTTGAAGTACTGGAAATTTGGTATCATCAATAGTATTGTAGATTGAACGATATATTATGGAGGTGGCCTAGCCGTGTCAAGAATTTCCGTTGAGAATGTAAAGCACGTAGCACATTTAGCACGTCTTGCAATTACTGATCAAGAAGCAGAAAAATTTCAAAAACAACTAGATGCAATTGTTACATTTGCAGAACAGTTAAATGAATTAGATACAACTGATGTAAAACCAACAACTCATGTATTAACTATGAAAAATGTTATGCGTGAAGATGTGCCAGAAAAAGGTTTACCAGTAGAAGAAGTATTAAAAAATGCACCGGATCACAAAGATAATCAAATCCGTGTTCCAGCAGTATTAGAATAGAGGAGGGAATTTCGATGTCATTATTTGATCATTCTGTATCAGAGTTACATAAGAAGTTAAACAACAAAGAAATTTCCGTTACGGATTTAGTAGAAGAATCTTACAAACGTATTTCGGATGTTGAAGATAACGTAAAAGCTTTTCTTACATTAGATGAAGAAAATGCACGCGCGAAAGCGAAAGAATTAGATGCAAAGATTGGTGCTGAGGATAATGGTTTATTATTCGGTATGCCAATTGGTGTAAAAGATAACATTGTAACTAACGGTCTTCGTACAACTTGTGCGAGCAAAATATTAGCAAACTTCGATCCAATTTACGATGCGACAGTTGTACAAAAGCTAAAAGCTGCTGACACAGTTACAATCGGTAAATTAAATATGGACGAGTTCGCAATGGGTTCTTCAAATGAAAACTCAGGCTTCTACGCTACAAAAAATCCATGGAACTTAGATTACGTTCCAGGCGGATCTAGTGGTGGTTCTGCAGCAGCAGTAGCAGCAGGAGAAGTATTATTCTCTCTAGGTTCTGATACGGGTGGTTCTATCCGTCAGCCAGCTGCATATTGCGGCGTTGTAGGTTTAAAACCAACTTACGGACGCGTATCTCGTTACGGATTAGTAGCATTCGCATCTTCACTTGACCAAATCGGACCGATTACACGTACAGTAGAAGACAATGCATACTTATTACAAGCTATTTCAGGTATTGACCGTATGGATGCAACTTCTGCAAACGTTGAAGTAGGAAACTACTTAGCTGGTTTAACAGGCGATGTTAAAGGTTTACGTATTGCTGTACCGAAAGAATACTTAGGCGAAGGTGTTGGCGAAGAAGCTCGTGAGTCAGTACTAGCTGCTTTAAAAGTGTTAGAAGGTATGGGCGCAACTTGGGAGGAAGTATCTCTTCCGCACTCTAAATACGCTCTAGCAACGTATTACTTATTATCTTCTTCTGAAGCATCTGCGAACCTTTCACGCTTTGATGGCGTACGTTACGGTGTTCGTTCTGATAATGTAAATAACTTATTAGATCTTTACAAAAACACACGTAGCGAAGGTTTCGGTGATGAAGTAAAACGTCGTATTATGCTTGGTACATTTGCTCTTAGCTCTGGTTACTATGATGCATATTACAAAAAAGCACAACAAGTACGTACATTAATTAAAAATGACTTTGAAAATGTATTTGCTAACTACGATGTTATTATTGGACCAACAACGCCAACTCCAGCATTTAAAGTGGGCGAAAAAGTGGACGATCCAATGACAATGTATGCAAATGACATTTTAACAATTCCAGTAAACTTAGCGGGTGTTCCAGCGATTTCTGTTCCATGTGGATTCGGTGCTAACAACATGCCACTTGGTCTACAAATCATTGGTAAACACTTCGATGAAACGACGATTTACCGCGTTGCACATGCGTTTGAGCAAGCAACAGACTATCATACAAAAAAAGCAAGTCTGTAAGGAGGCGAGCATAGATGAATTTAGAAACAATTATTGGTTTAGAGGTTCACGTTGAGTTAAAAACAAATTCGAAAATTTTCTCTGCGAGTCCAACAGAATTCGGAGCGGAGCCAAATACACAAACAAGTGTAATTGACTTAGGATACCCGGGGGTACTTCCTACTTTAAATAAGGAAGCAGTTAACTTTGCAATGAAAGCCGCAATGGCATTAAACTGTGAAATCGCAACGGAAACGAAGTTCGACCGTAAAAACTATTTCTACCCAGATAATCCGAAAGCTTACCAAATCTCTCAATTTGATAAGCCAATTGGTGAAAATGGTTGGATTGAAATCGAAGTAGACGGTAAAAAGAAACGTATCGGTATTACACGTCTTCATTTAGAAGAAGATGCTGGTAAATCAACGCATGCAGCTGACGGTTCATTAGTAGACTACAACCGTCAAGGTATGCCTTTAATCGAGATCGTATCTGAGCCAGATATGCGTACTCCAGAAGAAGCATATGCGTACTTAGAGAAGTTAAAATCAATCATTCAATATACAGGTGTATCTGATTGTAAGATGGAAGAAGGTTCTCTTCGTTGTGATGCGAATATTTCACTTCGTCCAGTTGGACAAGAGAAGTTCGGTACAAAAGCAGAACTGAAAAACTTAAACTCTTTCACTTACGTGCAAAAAGGTCTTGAGCATGAGCAAGTGCGCCAAGAAAAAGAATTATTATCTGGTGGTATCATCCAACAAGAAACACGTCGTTATGATGAAGCAACGAAGAAAACAATCTTAATGCGTATAAAAGAAGGATCTGACGATTACCGTTACTTCCCAGAGCCAGACTTAGTTGAACTTTACATCGACGATGAGTGGAAAGAAGAAATTCGTGCTTCTATTCCAGAACTTCCAGATGCACGTAAAGCTCGCTATGTTGAAGAAGTTGGCTTACCAGCTTATGATGCGCATGTATTGACATTAACGAAAGAGATGTCTGATTTCTTTGAAGCAACAGTTGCAGACGGTGCTGATGCGAAATTAACATCAAACTGGTTAATGGGTGAAGTACTTGCATACTTAAACAAACAACAAAAAGAATTAAAAGACGTTGCATTAACGCCAGCTGGCTTAGCTAAAATGGTTCAATTAATTGAAAAAGGTACAATTTCTTCTAAAATCGCGAAGAAAGTATTTAATGAATTAATTGAAAAAGGTGGAGACCCAGAAGAAATCGTTAAAGCGAAAGGTCTTGTTCAAATTTCTGACGAAGGAACACTTCGTAAGGTTGTAACAGAAATTCTTGATAATAATGAGCAATCTATTGAAGACTTTAAAAACGGTAAAGACCGTGCAATTGGCTTCTTAGTTGGTCAAATTATGAAAGCTACAAAAGGACAAGCAAATCCACCGCTTGTTAATAAAATCTTACTTGAAGAGATTAATAAGCGCTAAAAAAAGAGAAGAATTCTTATTTTTGAACGCTAAAATAGTATAGATTCTTAAAGATTAAACAGAAAAAACACCCGTATTTGGGTGTTTTTTCTGAGTTAATCAAACGTTTGTTTAAATGGTGAAAAATAATTTAAACAAACGTTTGATTAACTGTCAAAAGTGAAAAAATGTTTGTATAGCAACTATGGTATGATAGTTGCAAAAAGGTGGGAATAATGATAAATCTAGACATAGAGAGTTTTTTCATCTCATGAAATAATAGATAATTATTATTCATTATATGTAAATTGATGTGAGAGTTTTACTGCCCGTAAATAGCGGGATAAATTTCTTGGTTAAATAAAGAAAAACTATCAGGAGTGAATAGTTACTTTTGATGGGCTACACGAATCGGGTTCTTACTGCCTGTTTGAGCGGAATTAAAGAAGGATAGGAAGATGAGAGGAGGTAAGCATAGGGATACTGAATAAGGGTTCGGTGTATTCGTTTTTCAATGAATAAGGAATTTCCTGTGCTAATAAATGATGAAGCGAGCAAGAATTATTTATAATCCTACTTCTGGGCGCGAGCTATTTAAGAAGAGCTTACCAGAAGTATTACAAAAATTAGAACAAGCTGGATATGAAGCGTCTTGTCATGCGACAACTGGTCCTGGAGATGCGACTGTGGCAGCGAGGCAAGCTGCGGATCGTAAGTTTGATGTTGTTATCGCAGCTGGTGGTGATGGTACGTTAAATGAAGTAGTGAACGGTTTAGTAGGACATGAGCATCGTCCAAAGTTTGGAATTATTCCAGTTGGAACGACAAATGATTTTGCGCGTGCGATCGGTGTACCTCGTGTTATTGAAGAGGCTGCGGATATTATTTGTGAAGGAACAACGGTACCGTTAGATCTTGGTAGAGCGAATGATACATATTTCATTAATATCGCTGGTGGCGGTCGTATTACAGAATTAACATATGAAGTACCAAGCAAGCTAAAAACGGTATTAGGCCAACTTGCTTACTATTTAAAAGGAATCGAAATGTTACCATCATTACATCCAACATATGTTGAAATTGAGTATGATGGGAAGTTGCTACAAGAAGAAATTACGATGTTTTTAATTACGAATACTCGTTCAGTTGGTGGATTCGAAAAAGTAGCACCATATGCATCTATTAACGATGGATTATTTGATTTATTAGTACTGAAAAAAGGTTCTATCGCTGATTTAATTAAAGCAGCAACACAAGCGCAGCGTGGGGAACATATTAACAATCCGAAAGTACTATATACACAAGCGAATCGTATTAAAGTGCATTCACCTGATAAATTAATGATCAACTTAGATGGTGAATATGGCGGAGATGCACCAATGGAATTTGAAAATATATATCATTGTCTGGAACTATTTGTTCCTGAACATCAAGAGGATGCCCTGTAAAGGCATCTTTTTTTTGCTTTCACCTCACTATTTGCGAGCAATAAGATTCCCCCACTGATTAAAGTTTCTCTATGTGCAGATGAATTGTAAATTGTAAGTTAGTTTGATTTTTATGGTATTTTTACAATTCGTTTATTTTATATCCATATTTTATTGCTACACTGGAAGAGATAAGAAATGAGAGGTAGGATGCTATGGAGAAGGTAAAAGCAATATTATTTGATAAAGACGGGACATTAATGGATTTTCATTCAATTTGGATAAAAGTAGCTGAAGAGCTTGTCGCTGAATGTATAAAATTATATCAACTCCCACAGTCAATGCAGCAGGCTTTATTAAAAGAGATTGGCGTAGATGGAGCATTTGTTCACCCGCGTAGTGCGCTCGCTGCTGGAACGAGTCTTGATGTGGCCAAGGGGCTTTGTAAGTATATTGCATCATCTAGAGAAGAAGAGATGCATCAATGGGTGAGTGAAAAGTTGTTTGCTCTTATGTACGAGCATCGTTCACATATGAGAATGACGGCAGATTTACCGAAAGTTTTACAAGCGTTAAAGGATAGAGGGTTTATTCTAGGTGTCGTTACAGCTGATGATTTCGCGCCGACAGAATTATTTTTAAAGCAATATCAATTGGAAGCTTTTTTTGATTGTGTTATAGCTTCAGATACATTTCCAGCACAGAAGCCAGATAAAAAAATTGTAGAGTCGTTTTGTGAGAGATTTAATTTAGAGACATGTGAAGTAGCAGTCGTCGGGGATACACCGACGGATTTACATTTAGCGAAAAATGGTGGCGACTGTTATGCGATTGGCGTACTATCTGGTACGGGTGATCGTCAAACGTTAGAACCACTTGCAGATTTAGTATTACAATCTGTTGAAGATTTAATTTCTCATTCAGGTGAGTTTATTTGGGAACAAGGAAAGTCTAATGTATAAATGAATAAGTCTATAAGGACTCTATATGAGTCTTTATAGACTTATTTTTTTATGCCGAGATAGTAAGAGAATGGGATGAGTACTAGAAAGAGGAAGTTGGCATACATCTTGCAATATAAAGAGAAAACATTGTATAGAAAAGGATGGGGTACACAATGAACACAAAAAAATTTGCTAAAGTAAATGAACAAATTCCAGGACCGAAAGCAGCGTCTTTATTAGAACGCCGCCAAAATATAGTACCAAAAGGAGTAAGTAATGGTATTCCAACATTTGTACAGTCTGCAAATGGTGCACTCGTAACAGATGTGGATGGAAATCAGTACATTGATTTCGCAGGAGCAATTGGGACAATTAATGTAGGACACTGTCATCCAGCCGTTAAAGAAGCGCTTCATAAACAAGTAGATCAATATATTCATACTGGATTTAATGTGATGATGTATGAGCCATATATTGAATTAGCGGAAAAGCTTGCCGCAGTAGCACCAGGTAATTTCGATAAACAAGTGCTGTTTTTAAATAGTGGGGCAGAAGCGGTTGAAAATGCAGTGAAGATTGCTCGTAAATATACGAAGAGACCTGGAATTATCGCATTTTCTAAAGGATTTCATGGGCGCACATTAATGACAATGACGATGACAAGTAAAGTAAAACCATATAAATTTGGATTTGGCCCATTTGCTCCAGAAGTATATAAAGCGCCATTCCCATATGAATACCGTCGCCCAGAGGGGTTAACAGAAGAGCAGTATGATGACTTTATCATTGAAGAGTTTAAGAACTTCTTCATATCAGAAGTAGCACCAGAAACAATTGCAGCAGTTGTAATGGAACCTGTTCAAGGGGAAGGCGGATTTATCGTTCCAAGTAAGAAATTCGTTCAAGAAGTACGCAGCATTTGTTCAGAGCACGGTATTTTATTTGTAGCTGATGAAATTCAAACAGGCTTTAGTCGTACCGGAAAATACTTTGCAATTGATCATTATGATGTCGTTCCAGACTTAATTACGGTATCTAAATCATTAGGTGCTGGTGTACCGATAAGTGGCGTGATTGGACGTAAAGAAATTATGAATGAGTCTGCACCGGGAGAACTGGGCGGAACGTATGCAGGAAGCCCACTAGGATGTGCGGCTGCATTAGCTGTGCTTGATGTAATAGAAAAAGAGAAATTAAATGATAGAGCGATAGAAGTAGGGAAAGTCGTAATGAACCGATTCCAAGAGATGAAAAACAAATATAATTGCATCGGTGATGTGCGCGGCTTAGGGGCAATGTGTGCATTCGAGCTCGTTCAAGATCGCAAGACGAAAGCGCCTGATAAAACATTAGCGTCTAATTTATGTGCAGAAGCAAATAAGCATGGATTACTTCTACTATCAGCAGGAACATATGGAAATGTTATTCGTGTTTTAATGCCATTAGTGATTACAGATGAGCAACTTGAGGAAGGTTTAACAATAATTGAAGAATCATTGCAAGCTTGTTATGAGCAAGCAAATATCGCTCGTGTTTAAAGAATTGGGATAACTTAAAAATGGGCATAAAGCTTTTCTTTTTAGGCGGAAGAGAGCATCTGGTCATATATATAATCGATCAGCCCCTTTTCCTGCCCCATGCCAAGCTAAAACAAAGTGAGGGTGTGGTTGCGATGGCATTCTGTATTTTTCAAGGCAGCGAATTATGTGTTGAAAAATATAAATAGATTTGTATAAATAACAAATTGAAAACATTCTAGCTTACTCTATATAAAATGCAGAAAATTCACTTTATAATAAAGATAGTGAAGTGAATCGATGGATTTAAAGTAAGGGGTGGCTAGGATGGTTGCAGAAAAGGAACGAGTGTTGATGGATTTACAAGATGTATTTGAATATGCATTTGACGAAATTTTTGTTACGGATGATAAAGGAATCGTTGTACGTGTAAATAGCATGTGTGAAAGACATTACCAGCTCTCTGCTAAGGAATTAGTAGGAAAGCATGTAAAAGAACTACAAAAAGAAGGGATTTTTTATCCGTCTGCAACGTTAGAAGTAATTGAAAAGAAAAGGCCAGTTGAACTTGTTCAAACAACGAAATCAGGAGAGTATTTGCATGTTCGTACAAGGCCTGTTTTTGATGATGAGGGAAATTTAAGAAGAGTGATTAGTTATTCTCGTGATCTTACAGAACTCTATCAATTACGTCAAAAGGTAGAGGAAATGGATAATCAGTTAAAAACATATAAAAAAGAATTAAGAGAAACATATGAACACGAAGGACTTATTTTTAAAAGTATCGCTATGCAAAAAATAATCGAAACAATAAAAAAAGTATCAGTAGTAGATAGTACTGTTCTCGTATTAGGTGAGACTGGAGTGGGAAAAAGCCGATTAGTACGCCATTTGCATGAAGTGAGTCACCGGAAGAATGAAAGTTTCTATGAAATTAATTGTGCGGCATTGCCGACGAATTTAATCGAATCTGAGCTTTTTGGATATTCAGGTGGGTCTTTTACAGGTGCAAATCGTGAAGGGAAAAAGGGGCTATTAGAATCAGCGCATAAAGGAACTCTTTTCTTAGATGAAATTGGTGAAATGCCGCTTGAAATTCAAGCGAAGCTTTTGCAAGTATTGCAAGAAAAAACGTTTCGTCCTATAGGTGGAAGAGAATTAAAAAAGGTGGACGTTAGAATTGTAGCGGCAACAAATAGAGATTTAAGTACGATGGTGAAACAAGGAACATTCCGGAAAGATTTATACTATCGTCTGAATGTCATTCCAATTTCAATTCCGCCACTTCGGGAGAGAACAGAAGATATATTGCCGCTCATCTATCATTATTTACAGCATTTTAATAAAAAGTACGGACGTGATGTAAAGTTAGCTCCTAGTACGTTACAAATATTTGTAGGGTACCCTTGGGAAGGAAATAATAGAGAGATTGAAAATGTAATTGAACGAATTGTTATCACTGCAGATGATTTTGTAACGGTAGAAGATTTGCCACTATCTATGCAAGAGGCCACAGTTGAACAATCCGGACAAAGTCTTTATAGAATGCTGGAAGAGGTAGAGAGAAATATTATTCTTAAAGCGTATAAAACGTATGGATCAAGTTATAAAGTGGCTGAGTTTTTACAAATAAGTCAATCTGCTGCCACTAGGAAGATTAAGAAGTTCATAGAGGAGGAAGAAAACATTGGATAAAAAAGCGACGTTCGTAAACTTAGAGAAAAAAGCGATGTATATAAATGGTGAGTGGATTACACTGCAAGAACAAATCGAAGTGAATAATCCAGCGACAAAGGAAGTATTTGCAACCGTACCAAAGGGCGGGATTACAGAGGCAAAGCAAGCAGTTGATGCTGCACATGAAGCTTTTAAATTATGGTCAAAATTAACGGCAGCGGATCGCGCAGTAAAGTTAAAAAAATGGTTCACGCTCATTGATGAAAATAAAGAAGAAATTGCAGCAATCATGACGAGAGAGCAAGGGAAGCCGTTTGCAGAAGCACTTGGTGAAGTGAATTATGCAAATAGTTTTGTTGAATGGTACGCAGAAGAAGGAAAGAGAATATACGGTGAAATGATTCCTGCTTCTCATCCGAATAAGCGTATTTTAGTTATGAAGCAACCAGTTGGGGTTATGGCAGCTATTACGCCTTGGAATTTTCCGGCTGCTATGATTACGAGAAAGGTAGCTCCAGCACTTGCAGCAGGCTGTACGGCAGTTGTGAAACCAGCGAGTCAAACGCCATTAACTGCATTGAAGTTAGTTGAATTAGCACATGAAGCAGATATTCCAAAAGGTGTAATAAATATTGTAACAGGTAGTGCAAAAGCAATTGCTGATACGTGGATGGAAGATGAGCGCGTTCGAAAAGTTTCCTTTACAGGATCAACTGAAATTGGAAAAGAATTAATGGCTAGCGCTGCGCAAACGATGAAAAAGGTTTCGCTTGAATTAGGTGGTCACGCTCCATTTATTGTTATGAATGATGCTGATTTAGATAAGGCGGTAGAAGCGGTAATTGGTTCGAAATTCCGTAACGCAGGACAAACGTGTATATGTACAAACCGCATCTTTGTTCAAGAAGAAGTGTATGAAGAATTTGCAGGGAAGTTCACAACAGCTGTAGAGCAGCTTAAAGTCGGAGATGGATTCGGCGAAGGAACAACGGTAGGTCCACTTATTGATGCGAATGCAGTTTCGAAAGTACAAGAACATATTGAAGATGCAATTCAAAAGGGCGGAGAAGTTTTATATGGTGGCCATAAATTTGCAGAGTTAGATGGTTATTTCATTCAGCCAACAGTAATTGGATTGGCAAATGACAAGATGCTTTGTATGAATGAAGAAACATTTGGACCGGTTGCACCAGTTGCGAAATTTAAAACAGTTGAAGAAGTAATCGAACGAGCAAATAATACACCATATGGCTTGGCTGCTTATATTTTTACAAAAGATATTAGCCAAGCATTCCAAATTAGTGAAGCGTTAGAGTACGGAATTATCGGCTTAAACGATGGCCTTCCATCAGTTGCACAAGCACCATTTGGAGGCTTTAAAGAAAGTGGTATCGGCCGTGAAGGAGGCCATTTCGGTATCGAGGAATATTTAGAAATTAAATATATTTCGTTAGGACTATAAGTAGTATACTAGAATCTCTATAAGGTAACAGAGAAGGAGATTCTAGTATGGTATATTGGCTATTATTACTCGTAACAATTATTTTTGAAGTAGCTGGAACGATTGCGATGAAGTTATCGAACGGTTTAACAAAGCTTGTTCCAAGTGTACTTATTTTCGTATTCTATGGAATTTGTTTCAGCGTGTTTGCTATCGTTGTTAAAAAGATTAATTTAAGCATTGCTTATGCAATTTGGTCTGGTGTGGGAACGCTACTTATTACAATCATTAGTGTGTACTTTTTTAAAGAGCATATTAATTTATTCCAAGCATTTTGTATTCTCTTTATTGTTTTAGGAGTAATTGGACTGAAAGTGTCATCAGCATCATAAAAGGCTATCTTCCAGCGTGGAAGATAGCCTTTTATTTTTATTAAAACGCCCAGTTACCTTTACGGAAGATCGGCTCATGTCTTCCATCAGCTGTAATGCCGTCGATATCAAGCTCAGCTGATCCAATCATGAAGTCTTCGTGTGTAATACTAGCGTTTGCGCCATTTTCAGCAAGTTCTTCTTTAGACATTGTTTTTCCGCCAACTAAGTTAAATGCATAAGCATTTCCGATTGCAAGGTGGCAAGATGCATTTTCATCAAATAGCGTATTGTAGAATAAAATATTTGTGTTTGAAATTGGTGAATCATGAGGTACTAAAGCTACTTCGCCTAAGAAGTGAGAACCTTCATCTGTTTCTACTAAATGTTTTAAAGCCTCTTCACCAGATTCAGCTTTATAGTCTACGATACGTCCGTTTTCAAATGTTAACGTGAAGTTATCAATAATGTTACCTGCAAATGCTAACGGTTTTGTGCTAGATACTTGGCCGTTCACACCTGTTTTAAGAGGCATTGTAAATACTTCTTCAGTTGGAATGTTAGCCATAAATGCTACGTTCTTTTCATTTAAGCTACCAGCACCAGCCCATACATGCTTCTCTGGAAGTTCGATTGTTAAGTCTGTTCCAGGGCCTGTATAGTGAAGAGCTTTATAATGTTTTTCGTTTAAGTAATCTACTTTTGTATGTAGTGTTTCATCATGTTCTTTCCATGCTTCCACAGGATTTTCTAAATCAGCACGAGTAGCTTTGAAGATAGCATCCCATAGCTTTGTTTCTTGTTCTTCTGGCGCTACGTCAGGGAATACTTTTGCAGCCCATTCTTTCGTAGGAACAGAAATTACGCACCAGCTTACTTTATCTGCTTGTACATAATCACGGTATACTTTCATCGCTTCTCCAGCTACTTTATGAGCTGTTGCAATTTTCTTTGGTTCTACACCTTTTAATAGATCAGGATTCTCTGCATAGATGGACATAAATGCAGCGCCTTCTTTTGCTAATTCTTCACGAGCATTTGCTTTCCAAGAAGGGAATTCAGAGAAAGCTTCTTCAGGAGCTAGATCAAACTTTAAGCGTGTTAACGTCTCATCATTCCAATCAACATATACGTGTTTTGCACCAGATTTATATGCTTTTTCTGTAACTAGGCGTACAAACTGTACAGCCTCAAGAGGTGCACTGATTGATAAAGTTTGTCCGGGTTGAATATTAACACCAACATTGACTGCAAGGGCAGCATATTTCTCTAACGTTTGTTCAAATGACATATGTATAATCTCCTTTAGTTTGAAAGATTTCTTACTATATATAATACAAGAAAATTCTAAAAATATATATAAATATAACGTAAAAAGAGAGCTCAAAATGTATTGAGCTCTAATAGTTATTTAATCGAAGAAGCAAATTGTTCTACAGTCGTCGTATGGTGTATGCGAACACGCTTCATTTTTAACAACTCATCAGGTTCACCTTTCGTAATGAATTGTCCAGGCTTCGTTGTTGTTGCAAATTGATAGTGTTTCTTTGTTTCTGCGACAACTTTATCATCTACATGACCGAATGGATAAGCAATTGCGATAACAGGCTTACCTGTTATTTTCTCTAGCTTTTCTTTTGATCCTTTTAACTCTTCATCATAGTTTGTAATTTTCGGCAAGTCTGCGTGTGTTGCTGTGTGAGATTGTACAGAAAAAATACCTGAATCAACCATTTCTTTTATTTCAGATGTAGAAAGAGCTCCTTCTACATCAACGTTATCAACAATCATATATTCTGTTGCCGCTGGTTTAAATGTATCGTCTTTTAGTTTTTGTAAAACATGAAATGCATTCATATTATTTTTCATACCGTCATCAAATGTAACGAAAATCGGCTTGTTTACTTTATTTATATCGCCCCAGCGTTCAAACGTTAACAAAGTATAACCATTTTCTTTTAAATACTTCATTTGTGCTTCAAAGTTAGCAGGCGATACGAATAAATCTTTAATACCTTGTCCATGATAATCATCAATTGCGTGGTACATAAGAACAGGAACTTTTTGCTCGAAAGTAATAGTAGATTTCGTAAGTGGAATAGTTTTTCCGCCCTCTGTTGTTCCTGTAGCTTCAATTTGATATTCACCGCGTTTTCCTTCAAATTCTTTTATATCAAAGGGAAGTGTAAATTGTTGATCTTTCTCTTTAGAAGAAAAAGATTTAGCACTTTCCTTTCCATCAGCAGTGCGCCAAATTTTATATTGTACTTCGGTTAAAGAATCTTTTATGTCTGTAATATGAATATTTGCGTTTGTAGATTCGTGCGTAATTGGATTATAAGAAATTTTACCTTGTTCCCGCACCGTCTCTTCTTGTTTCTTAACCTCTTGAACCTGTTTTTCTTTTTTAGGCTCTACATTGCTAGTATTACATCCTGCTAGAATGGCAGATGTACATAAAGCAATCGCTGCGTATTTTCTCATAAAATCACCTTCTATTGTGTATTATGTTGCATGCTTACATTAAAATCCCCACCGCTATAAGAGAGGTGGGGATTTACCCTTGCTCATCATATCATTTTTAGGTGAATGGTAGGTTAGTGACTTTGAATAGAGGTATTCTTGCGTTTCTTATTTGATTTGATAATGATATAACCTACTACAAAAATAAGAGGGATAATGAATACATAGATTGGCATTCCCCATACATAATAGCTTTTCATGCTTAAAACTAGTAAGTGTAAGAAGTCGAAAAGGGCGTGAGCTTTCATAATATCCTCCAATATATTTTTACAAATTATAACATTTTAAATTTGCAATTTGTATATTTTGGTAAATAATTTAAGTTAATTTTAAAGTAAGAGAAAGGTTTATTAATATGCAATTTTGCATATTTAGAGTAGTTTCTATTAAAATATCAGGATCTTGGACTATAATAAGAACCGCTATAAATGTAAGTAAGAATGATGTACGGAGTGGAGAACAGAAATGAAATATAAAAAACTAGTATATATCCTTTTCATATCGCTATTCATAGTCGGTTGTCAAAGTGAAGTGAGTAAAGCGAATAGTGTGGAGGAGTATATTCCATCACGCCTTATGAATGCGGAAGTTACGGCGGATATTATGACGCTAGAATTTCCTTATGGGATAAAAGAGAAATTGGAGAAAATCGGAAATAAGATGAGCGCTAGCATTACAAATAATTTAGATTGGTATTTGAAGTATGCAGAAGAAGAAATTATCCCGAAAAAAACTTTTCCTTATCATCAAAACTTGGGTATTACAAAAGAAGAATATGATTTTATGATAGATGAAATGAATAATGCAGAATATATAAATACAAAAGACGGAAAACTCTTTTTTAAAAAGAAAGACCATGAAATTCAAATTCTCTCTGATGAGAATTTGAAACTAATTAAAAATATTCGAATTGATACAGAGAAGAATACAATTAAAACTCCTTTTGGAGAGTGTGAATATGAAGGTGAAATAAAGGCATCGGATGAACAAAAAGCTACTGGGCCATGGAGTGGGAAGATGTGGACCTTAAAAAGCGATGGATTACTTTATCATTTTTCATTAGGAAAGTTAAAAAACATAAACAAATCTATCATTTATATTTCAATAAAAGGTATATATAAAGATAGGATTATCAATACAGAAGAAGCGGTCGAATTTCACTCGGTTTCATAAAGAATCAAAAAATCACCTTACTTAAACAAGTAAGGTGATTTTTTATTAAATAAACAATCCAGCGATTGTTGCAGATAAAATAGAAGCAAGTGTTGATGCAAATAGCATTTTCCAACCAAATTTTGATACGATGCTTCCTTGTTTTTCAGAAAGGGCACGGATTGTACCAACAATCGCACCAATTTGGCTAATACTTGCGAAGCTAATTAAGAATACTGTAACGATTCCAACTGTACGTGGAGCTAATGTTGCAGTAGCGCCTTTTAAATCAAGGATTGCTACAAACTCGTTTAATACAATCTTCGTACCCATAATACCACCAGCTGGGATAATATCTTGAGTTGGAATACCCATTAAGAATGCGAATGGAGAAAGTATATAACCGAAGATTTGTTGTAAAGTAACAGCATATCCCATTGCACCTGAAGCAGCGCTAATTACGTAGTTTACAACTTCCATAACACCAATGAAGGCAATCATTAACGCAGCAACGATACCAGCTACTTTTAAACCATCAAGCGCACCGTTAATCATAGCGCCGATAAGGCTATCTCCGAATAGGTTTCTATCAAATTTTTGAACCACTTCGTCTTCTTTTTTCGTATCAACTGGTGTTAATAATGAACAAACGATTAAGCTTGAGAATAAGTTTAGCGGAAGAGCCGCTAATACATATTTCGCATCTAACATCATAACGTATGATGCTGTTACAGAGGCAGAAACTGAGCTCATTGCAGAACAACAAATGATAAACATACGGTTTTTATTAAAATGTTGTAAATCATTTTTAATAACGATTAACGCTTCACTTGAACCAAAGAATACAGAATTTACTGCGTGGAATGATTCAACGCGTGGTAAACCAGTAATTTTTGAAAGTGCACCGCCGACAATACGAACGATGAATGGTAAAACACCTAAATAACTAAAGATAGAAAGTAGTGCTGAGAAAAATACGATAATTAGTAATACGTTTAAGAAAAAAACAAAATCTCTTTGAATTCCATTAAAGAGAAAATCGACACCTGTCGTACCAAGTTTAATTAGTTTGTTGAAAACTTTACTAATGAAGATGATAATTTGCTGTCCGATCTTTGTGCCAAACATAAACCAACCGATTAAAATTTGGAAACTAATCATAATAGCAATTGCACGGAAGTTGATTTTACTTCTATTGTTTGACAAAGCAAAGCATAAACCTAAAACGACAAGAATACCGATAATGCTCATTACATATTGCATGTAGTTGCCCCTTTCAGAAGTTCGTATAAAGTTTTTACATAAAACGCTCGTTATATTACTAAAAATAAAGTAATGGAAGTTTCATGTCATACGTAAGATGTCTGACCTTTTTGAAAAATAAAAAAAATACCCCTATGGATTCACTTTCATCTATGAGAGAAAGCTAATCAATAGGAGTCTTTTTTATACATAGGCTAATATTCATTAGTTTTCCCCATAGTCCAGCAATTTAAGGTTGCCGGGTAGAAACTCTCGATCCATATTATCGACTATATATGAGGTAACATCGTCCGTATTAAATTAGTAGTAGCGTAACATTACTAGAGAACTATCGTCAATAGCTTTTTTTCTTCCAATAGAAATAGACCATATAAGTATGATAAAATGTAACGCAGTGTTATGAAAAAGAGAGGTCGGAAAATGAGTATAAAAATGACGCCACCAGTTGAAAAAAACGAGTTTATAGATGTAGTGTTTGAAGATTTAACACATGATGGTGCCGGTGTTGCGAAAGTGAAGGGATATCCTATTTTCGTAAAAAACGGATTACCAGGTGAAGAAGCGCAAATTAAAATTATTAAAGTGAAGAAAAACTTCGCGTTCGGTCGTTTAATGAAGCTTCATCAAGAAAGTCCATATCGTAAAGATGCAGAATGCCCCGTGTACAACGAGTGCGGAGGTTGTCAACTTCAGCACTTAACATATGAAGGACAATTAAAAGCGAAAGAAAAACAAGTACGTGACGTTATGCAGCGCATCGGTGGATTAAGTGATGTTCCTGTTCATCCTGTACTTGGCATGAAAAACCCGTGGGTATACCGCAATAAAGCACAAGTGCCAATTGGAGAACGTGAAGGTGGACTTGTAGCTGGTTTCTATCGTCAAGGAACGCATGACATCATTAATATGGAATCATGCTTAATTCAGGCGGAAGAAAACGATACATTAATTCAAGAAGTAAAACGTATTTGTGAAAAGCACGGTATTTCGGCTTACAATGAAGAGCGTAACAAAGGAACACTTCGCCACGTAATGGCTCGCTACGGACAAGTAACAGGGGAAATTATGCTTGTCTTCATTACACGTACAGCTGAATTGCCAAATAAAGAAGCAATCATTGAAGAAATCGCAGCGAAATTCCCAGAAGTAAAATCAATCGTTCAAAACGTAAACACGAAACGTACAAACGTTATTTTCGGAGACAAAACGACAGTACTGTACGGATCAGAATATATTTATGACTTTATCGGTGACATTAAATTTGCGATTTCAGCACGTTCATTCTATCAAGTAAACCCAGAACAAACGAAAGTGCTATACGATAAAACGTTAGAATACGCAAAATTAAATGGTAACGAAACAGTAATTGATGCCTATTGCGGAATTGGATCAATCTCCTTATTCCTAGCACAAAAAGCGAAAAAAGTGTACGGCGTTGAAATCGTCCCAGAAGCAATCGAAGACGCAAACCGAAACGCAGCACTAAACAACATGACAAACGCTGAATTTGGCGTAGGAGAAGCAGAAGTAGTCATTCCAAAATGGTACAAAGAAGGCGTAATCGCCGACACAATGGTCGTAGACCCACCGCGTAAAGGCTGTGACGAAGCATTACTAAACACAATCATCGACATGAAGCCAAAGCGCGTCGTATACGTATCGTGTAACCCAGCAACATTAGCACGCGACTTAAAAGTGCTAGAAGAAGGCGGATATAAAACGCAGGAAGTACAACCTGTTGATATGTTCCCGCATACTACGCATGTGGAGTGTGTGGCTTGGCTTAAGTTGGTATAATAAAAAAGCAGTTGATATAGAAAAAATCTATACCATCTGCTTTTTGGTTTATAAAAATACCATTCAGCAACGATTTTAGTTAAAATAAATATTACTGATTTTCACAAATTATAAATGCCCAAATGTACTGGTGTTATTTGGATTTATATTTTTTAATTGAGAGTTTGAAGATGTATTCATAGTGAGAGGATTTGAATTTGAAATGATAGATAATTTTTGGAATGATTTACCACGACCGTTTTTTGTACTTGCACCGATGGAAGATGTGACAGATGTTGTTTTTCGTCACGTAGTAAGTGAAGCTGGTTGCCCAGATGTATTTTTCACAGAGTTTACAAACTCGGATAGCTATTGTCATCCAGAAGGTATGAAAAGTGTACGTGGCCGTTTAATTTTTACAGAAGATGAACAGCCGATAGTCGCACATATTTGGGGAGATACTCCTGAATATTTCCGCCAAATGAGTATTGGTATGGCAGAGCTAGGATTTAAAGGTATCGATATTAATATGGGCTGCCCTGTACCGAACGTAGCATCAAGAGGAAAAGGTAGTGGTCTTATTCTACGTCCAGACGTTGCGGCAGAACTTATTCAAGCAGCAAAAGCGGGTGGACTACCTGTCAGTGTAAAAACACGACTTGGCTTTAAAGAGTTAAGTGAGTGGGAGGATTGGCTAACGCACATTTTCAAACAAGATATTGCGAACCTTTCTATTCACTTACGTACAAGAGAAGAAATGAGTCAAGTAGATGCGCACTGGGAACTAATTCCGGAAATTAAAAAATTACGTGACCGTATCGCACCAAATACGCTAATAACAATCAATGGAGACATTCCTGATCGTCAAACTGGAATGGAACTTGCTGAAAAATACGGTATTGATGGCGTTATGATTGGACGAGGTATCTTTAAAAATCCATTTGCTTTTGAAAAAGAGCCAAGAGAACATAGCAGTAAAGAACACCTTGATCTTCTAAGACTACAGCTTGATCTTCAAGATCAATATGCAGAAGTACTACCACGCTCAATCACAGGGCTTCATCGCTTTTTCAAAATTTATGTAAAAGGATTCCCTGGAGCTGCTGAACTAAGAAATCAATTGATGAACACGAAATCAACTGATGAAGTGCGTGCGTTGCTTGATAAGTTTGAGGCGAGTGTTGATAAGGATGGAGATAGTGAAACAGTGTAACTTTTGAAAGTTAGAGGGGATAGGGTGTAGCAATTTTATGAGTGTTTGTTTCATTTTAATTAAGGTGAACCGTATCATAAGTAAGTGAGGTATTCTATGTAAAACAAGGGTAAGAAAAGAATACAGGAGAAAATTGAAAATGGCAGGTTGGTCTTGATTTTCACTGATATTATCATGTTTATTTTATTATGCCTATAACTTGGAGGCTATGTGAATGTTAAGTGATCAGACGAGATATTCTAGGCTCGCGAATATAACAAAAATAATAAATACAAAATTAGAACTACGTGAAGTATTGCAGCGTGTAACAATGGCGATATCAGAGGAGATTGTTAGGTGCAACGCTGTTGGAATTTATTTACCCCAGGAAGATGGAACATTTAGAGGGTTTGCAGGGAAACCAGAGACCATAAATGGCGTAACGCTCGATACTCAGGTAATTGATCCTGAAATAGACTTACTGGCAAAAGAAGTTATTGAAACAAAAAAAAACATCTATATCCCTGATACCTCAAAGGATCATCGGCCGGATCCAAGACCAGTTGATGCGTTCAAAATTAAGTCCTTATTAGCCCTGCCTATCTCATTTGGACAAGAGTTATTTGGTCTGGTTTTTTTATTTGATTATGGAGTTCCAATGAACTTAACAGATTCAGAGATTCAAAGTGTTGAAGCTTATGTAAATATGGCTGCGGTCGCAATTCAAAACGCAAATAATTTAACACAAAAGGAAAACCTTATTGCCGAGAAGCAGCTGTTACTAGATGTTACCCGTGATTTATCAATGTGTTCCTCGATACAGGAGAGTTTTGATAAATGTTTTTTTTACTTAGGACAGATTTTAGAGAGTAAAAACATGGCTGCCCACCTTTTAGACCCGCTAGACAAAACAACGAAGTTAAGCAAGGACTGTGATTGGACAGAAGCGGATTGGATGGAGAAAAGCTATGAAGCCAAGATCCAAGAGGTTATTCAAACAAAAAATATAGATAGTAAGGGTCTACTGATGATTCCATTGGTTTCAATGGGAGAAGTATTAGGGGTAATCGTCGTTGGCAAAGAGGGAAAAGCTCACAATTACGATAATTCCCAAATTCAACTGGCAAAATCTATCGTTGATGCCACAGCTCCTACGTTTTCAAACTTGTTATATATGGATCAACTTGAAAGCATGGTGGAAGAGCGAACGAGAGAACTAGCTGCTGCTAATGAAAAAGTTACAAGTGTGATTGAAATTATTACGGATGGATTCTTTACTTTGAATAATAAATGGGAATTCACGTACGTAAATAAGCATCAATATTTTCCACAAAGAAAAACAGCAAAAGATGTATTAGGTAAGAATATATGGGAGGTCTTCCCGAGTAGCGTCGACGCAGTTATGTATAAGGAATTTCATCGTGCAATGTCAGGGCGAATTACAGTTCATTTCGAATTTTTTTCTATCTCTGATGAATATTGGCACGAAGTTATTGCATATCCGTATGATGATGGTATTTGTTGTATTTTTAAAAACATAACGGAAAAAAAGCAATATGAGCAGGAATTGAAAAGGTTATCCAACATAGATTTAATAGGGCAAATGGCAGCAGGTATCAGCCATGAGATTAGAAATCCAATGACAACAGTAAGAGGATTTTTGCAGTTATTAAAAGAAGAGCGCACCTATGAGAAACATAATAAGTACTTTAATTTAATGATTGAAGAACTTGATCGTGCCAATTCTATTATTACTGAATTTCTCTCAATCGGTAATACAAGGAAATCGGATTTGCAGATGTTAGATTTAAATTCAATTATCCACGATATTATTCCTTTAATAAAGATTGATACGTATAATCAAAATAAATCTATTCAAGTCGATACAAATGACATTCCGGAATTATTTTTAAATCGTAATGAGATACGACAATTATTAATAAACCTATACCGTAATGGCTTAGAAGCGATGAGCACAGGGAAAGTTCTAACCATTAGCACCTACAAGGAATGTCAAAATTGTGTGGTGCTTGCAGTGCGGGATCAAGGAAAAGGTATCAGGCCTGAAGTATTAGAGAAACTGGGTACCCCATTTTACACGACCAAAGATAATGGAACTGGATTGGGATTAGGCATATGTTATGCCATTGCTGCCCGGCATAATGCGAAAATAGAAATTCAAACAGGCTCGGAAGGTACTACCTTTTTTGTTAAATTTAATTATGAAAATAATGAACAATAACCTCATTTAGATTAGTTACGGTGAACCGTACCACAAATAAAAAGGAAAACCTAAGTAAACACAATCAATATATTTCACCTGAATTTTGCGTAACATTCATGTTTGAGTTGCCCACTAAATTAGAGTTGCATAAAAAGAAATGGACTAACCTATATCAGGTTAGTCCATTTTTAAGTGTGTTAATTAATAGTAAATCCCCATCCGTAATTTTGCGCGATTATCCCATCCTTTTTGCTGTTTTAAAATCATCCCCAAAAGCATTAATCCACCTAAGACTACAAAACCTACCTCTAAAATGTTAAAGTAGTAACTTAACGATATTAATTTACACATGCTAAAAGCATTACTATAATCAACATTTCAGGAGGAAATACAATGGCAATGAGCAACAACGATATATTAAAAAGAGTAAGATACGCTTTAGATATAAGAGATATAGATATGGTAGAAATCTTTGAACTTGGCGGGATGGAAGTAACGAAAGAGGACGTACTTGATATGCTTACAAAAGTAAAGAGAAGTCCACAACATGAAGCGGAAGATGATGATGTAATCGAAGATGAGTACGTATTAACATGCAACATGATGATGCTAGAGGCATTTTTAAATGGATTTATTACTTTAAAAAGAGGGAAGCAAGATCCGAAACCAGGCCAACCGGCACCTGTACAGAGCAAGGAGAGTGCCAATAACCTTCTTTTAAAGAAAATGAAAATAGCACTATCTTTAACGAGTGAAGATGTGCTTGATATATTAGATAGCGTAGGCGTCATCGTAACAAAAGGAGAGTTAGGCGCTTTATTAAGAAAGAAAGGCCATAAGCATTACAAAGAGTGCGGCGATAGATACGCAAGGAATTTCATTAAGGGATTAGGTGTAAAGTACAGAGGATAATAAGTTCGGTGAAACAGTAAATGATATAATAGATAGAGTAGGGCGTTTGTGTCCTATTCTTTTTTATTTGTAAAATAATACACTAGGTGATGAAATGGTACATACATATTTAGGTGAGACAATTAATTTTCATATAACTTATAAGAAGAAAAAGACGGCGCGTCTTTTTGTAGATTCGTATGGGAATGTGGAAGTGCAGGCTCCGAAAGGGACACCTGTTGAATACTTAGTCCAATTGTTAGAGGAGAAATGGGATTGGATTCAGGCAACACGTAAGGAAATGCAGGAGCGAGCGCTTGGACCACAGGAAAAGGGTTATGATCAAGGAGAGGGCTTTCTGTATTTAGGGAATACGTATCCGATACAGATTTCTCAAGATGCAAGTATTACGCAAGATAATGCAGTTTTTGAAGGGGATAAGCTACACATTTATGTGAATGAACTTAAGGATGAGAAAATACAACAAGCGTTAAAACGATTTTACTATAAGCAGTGTAAGTCATTAGTAGAGAAGAGTATTAAAGTGCATCAAAGTAACTTCAAAACAAAGCCGCGTTCTATTCGTATTACAGATAGTAGCCGCACATGGGGAACGTGTGATTCAAATTTACAGCTAACATTCAATTGGAAGTTAGCGATGGCACCACAGCGAGTAATTGATTATGTAGTTGTTCATGAAATGTGTCATATGGTTCATCTAAATCATGACCGATCTTTTTGGCGTCTTGTTGGCAAGATAATGCCTGATTATAAGGAAATGGAAAACTGGTTAGCGTTATCTAGTTGGAAGATGACGGTTTAGTTATTACTTTAGATTGTGGAATGAAATAAAGTAGAACCCTAATGAATTAGGGTTCTCTTTGTACATAGATTATCGTCCAAACTTCACAGTGAAAGTATCGTCTATTCTCTCCATCGCACACCCACGATACCCCTCCGAAAGCAACGCCTGCTGTCCACCAGCATCACTCATCGGAACGCTCTTAACATCGGACCAATCTCTTTCCTTATCCCCACGCAACTCCTTCATAAAAACATACCGCATACTCCCACCATACTTCTCCTTCAGCGCAGCAATTTCCATCCCTTGCGCAAACTTATCTTTTAAACTAGGGATGTTGAAAGGTGCAACGGTGCAGCAAACATAGTCGTACTGGCTGTCTTCTTTTTGTAATTCATCCATGATGACTGTCGCTAATATTTTTTGCATGCCATTTCCTCGGCAGTTTGGATGAACGTTTGAGATTTCTTGATAGATGACGCGGTGTAGCTGACTTTCTGGTAGACCAATATCAAGCCCTAAATGTTCATCGTCGATAGGAGGGAATAGTAGGGCACGAAATGCGATGAGCTCGTTTTGTATAAACGCACCGATCATCATGCCGTTTCCTTCTAGAATGTATTGAAATTCTTCTAGCGAGAGTGGTTGTAAACGACCTTTATCTTCTAGCACTTCAACTATAACGTTTTGTAATGATAAAATTTGTTCCATATGTTCTAAAGATAGTAATGTAACGTGAAATGAATCGTTGTTTTGTTTTAATTTTCCTTCGTAAAGAATCGTCATGCGTTAGTCCTCCTTTAGCGTACAACGTCTTGAAAGACGGTTAATTCTTGTAATGTATTTTCGTTTATTTCAATGCCGAGTCCCGGCTTTTCGTTTAAGCGAATAAATGGTACGTCGTAATGTAAGTTTCCGATGTCTTTCGTGAATTTTAATGGTCCCGTTAGCTCGACGCTAGTAATGATTTTTTTTGAGAAAGCGACATGGAATCCTGCGGAAGAGGCAACAGATGATTCGACCATGGATCCAACTTGGCATTCAATGCCTGCCATTTCAGCTTGATGAGCGAGTTTTACAGCTGGATATATGCCGCCGCATTTCATTAGTTTTATATTCACTTTATCAGCTGCGTCTAATTTAATAATTTGGCGCATTTCACGAGAGCCTTTTAGTCCTTCATCAATCATAAGCGGAAGATCTGTTTTCGAACGAATATGAGCCATTGCATCAATATCATCCGCTACAACAGGTTGTTCAATCCAGTCGATGTTTAAATGACCTAATGAACGAAGTGCTGTTAATGTGTTTGCGCTATTTTTCCATCCTTGGTTTACATCAACACGAATCGCGATATCATTTCCTACACGTTCACGTACAGCTTCAATTCGTTTTACATCTTCTTTTACATTTGTACCGACTTTCATTTTGAAAGATTGGTAACCTTTTAGAATCATAGAGGCAGCTTCTTCAGCCATGTCTTCTGGATCTGCAATACTTAAGACGTGAGTGACAGGAAACTCTTCATGATAGCGTCCGCCAATTAATTGATATACAGGTTGATTTAATTTTTTGCCCATTATATCAAAACAAGCGATATCAATCGCAGCTTTCGCTGTAGGAACACTGTAAATCGTATTGTCCATCATATCGTGTATTTTCTCGATATTCATTGGATTTTTCCCAATTAGAGCAGGAGCTAGTGTATGTTTTAAAACATGGAAAGTACTTTCCCATGATTCACCTGTAACGTGATCATCAGCAACGCCTTCACCGTAACCGATAATGCCTTCATCTGTTTCCATTTTGACGATAATAGAAGGCATATCAGAATAAGAACCATAACTAATAACAAACGGATCGCGAAGTGGTAAACGAATTGCGTAAAGATGAATAGCTGTAATTTTCATTGAATAAAGACCCCTTCCTGTTTACAATGGTTTTGTACATTTGATATAGTTGACGTTAAATAGTCGTTAATTAATGATAAGGAGTTAGAGAAAATGATGATAAAAATTGCAGTTGTCGGTTCAAAAGAGTTTATGGAGAATCTTTTACCTATTGCTCATAAACTAGAAGAAATAGAGATTGATCCATATATTTACCTTCATCCGGCAGAATCTTCTGAACTATTAAAGCGTTTAAAACCTTGTGATGCTATCTTTTTCTCGGGTGCCCTACCTTATTATATGGCAAAAGAAATAAGAGAACAATTACCAATTCCAAGTGTATATTTGCAGCAAGACGAGACAACTGTCGCATCTTCACTCCTTTCTATAATATACCATCAAAGTATTCAACCTCATAAAATTTCAATTGATTTAGTAGATCGTTCGTTTATTACAAATGTGTTCCATGACATCGGTCTAAAAGAAACGCCGCAAGTGATGGATTATGAAAATATGTTATGGAGTAATGATGAAATTAAGAGAATCATTGATTTTCATTTAGCTAAATATCAATCTGGAGAGGTTGATTTAGCTTTAACTAGTATTCACGCTGTCTACGATGAACTTCAAAAAATAGGGATTCCTTCAGAGCGTATGATAGATCCAACGCAATCAATTATACATGGGTTAAAAGATGCAAAAATAAAAGCTGAGTTAGCAAAAAGCCATTCAGCTACTGTTGGTGCTTGTATTATATCCTTTATAGAGTTACAAGAAAGCTCGCTTGAACAATTAAATGTAATTTCAAAAGAATTACGTGGTTCATTTAAACAAGTTGATGAAATGACTTTTATTTTGTATACAACTCGTGGTGATATTGAATTGAGTATAAAAACAAATACGATAGATCGTTTATTTATGAATATAGAAGGCGCAGTATCTATTGGATTTGGTTACGGAAAAACAGTAAATGAAGCGGAACAAAATGCAAAAATTGCTCGAGGTTTCGCAAAGAATAATCCGATAGAAAGCTGCTTTTATATACTAACAAGTGATAAAGAATTATTTGGTCCGTTCCCGAAAGAACAGAGAGTACAAAGTTTAAAAAACGATAATCCTGAATTAATGAAAATAGCGAAGGAAACGAAGCTTAGTCCTGCAAACTTGTCAAAAATTATTCAGTTTAGTCAATCGCATCCATCATTGAAATTTACAGCGGCGGATCTTTCTGAGTACTTACAAGTGACTCGGCGATCGACGGAAAGGCTGTTAAAGAAATTAGTTGATTACAGATATGCCAATATTTGCGGCGAGGAAATGCCCTATCAACAAGGGCGCCCTCGTGCAATATATGAGCTAAGTTTACCGTTGTATTCGTTTCAAAAATTTTAAGCTTCTAGTTGTGCTTTTTGTTTTTTCAGTAGGTCTGCTTTTTCAATATCAGATAGCTTCGTAATTGTGAAGCCAGTTATACCATAAATGATTGAGATAATAGGTACGATGAAATTCAATATAGCATAAGGAGCATATTCGAATGCACCGACTCCAAGTGTTGCGAGTATAAATACACCACATGTATTCCAAGGTACGAAAACAGAAGTTAATGTTCCACCATCTTCTAATGCTCTGGATAAATTTTTAGAATGTAGTCCTTTTTCTGTGTACGCATTTGCATACATTCTTGAAGGAACAACAATCGAAATATATTGTTCAGAGCAAGTAAGATTCGTTGCAAAGCAAGATGCGATGGTAGAAGCGATAAGTCCTTTTGATGATGTCGCTAATTTTAAAATTTGATTTACAATTGAGCGAAGAATGCCAGTATGTTCTAGTACTCCGCCGAAAGTCATAGCGACAATTGTCATAGAAACTGTATTCATCATAGAGCTTAAGCCACCACGGTTAAATAGTTCATCTACTAGCTTGTTTCCAGTGTCTATGACAAATCCACTTTGGAGTGCACCGACAGCTGATGAGACAGAGCCACCTTGAATAAAGACTTGTGATAAGAATCCTAAAATAACACCTACGAGAATAGCTGGTATAGCAGGGACTTTTTTAGCGACCAATACCATAACGACTACGGGTATAATTAATAGGAAAGGCGAAATAACAAAGTTTTGTTGCAATACTTGTAACGTTTGATCGATGCTTTTTGCATCGATATTGTTATCGCCGAAGCTTCTTCCTAAGAAAGCATAGACGATAAGAGTAATAATTAAACCTGGAATTGTAGTAAATAACATATGACGAATATGTGTGAATAAATCTGTATTTGTTAATCCCGCTGCTAAGTTTGTCGTGTCTGAAAGCGGTGACATTTTATCGCCAAAATAAGAACCGGAAATTATAGCGCCAGCAACCATTGGAGCTGGGATTCCCATACTTAGGCCAATTCCCATTCCAGCAACACCGATTGTTCCCATTGTAGACCAAGAGCTACCGATTGCTAATGCAACGATAGAACAAATAATTGTAATTGAAACTAAAAATAGTGATGGAGTTAAAAGTTTTAAGCCGTAATAAATCATAGTAGCGACGATTCCGCCGCCAATCCAAGCACCGATCGTTAAACCTACAAGAATAATGATAACGATAGCGGGTAATGCAAGGCGAATTCCTTTATACATCGATTCTTCAATGTCATTCCATTTGTAACCGTATCGCCAAGCGACGATCGAAGCAACGGTTGTACCGATAATAAGTGGGACGTGAGGGCTTTGTTCTAATACAACAATTGTAACCATCATAACTGCAACTGTAATGATAATAGGGACTATTGCTATGCCAAAAGGTATTTCTCTTTTCATAAACTGCCTCCTCATTATGTATGTTTGTATTTTTAGAATTGTCGCAAAATAGACGTTATTAAGTTATAATAACTAAAAATAGATGTAAGCGTCAATATAAAAACAGAAAATATCGAATCTTCTATTTGTATGGATATCTTTATAAGATGAGTTGAAATCGGGTATTAACGGTATTTAAAAATAAACAATTGACTTTTTTCTTAAAATTCAATATGTTCATAAAAACATCTGTTTTTCATAAGTATAATTAATCTGAATGGTTTGTAATTAGGGGAAGGAGAATGAAGCTTTGAAAACATTAGAACTACAAGAGCGTTTAACTGAAATTTTTCAGCATTTACATGAAAACCCTGAAGTAAGCTGGAAGGAATATGAAACGACAGCTTATATTACTAACTTTCTAAAAGAAGAAGGAATTTCATATAAAATATTTGATGATTGCCCTGGCGTGATTGCTGAAATCGGAAGAGGGAATCCAGTTATCGCGATTCGTGCTGATATGGATGCACTATGGCAAGAAGTAGACGGAGAATTTAAAGCGAATCACTCGTGCGGCCACGATGCTCATATGACAATTGTGATGGGCCTTATTTTACAATTGAAAAATATGAGATGGGATAGCGGTACTGTTAGATTTATTTTTCAGCCGGCAGAGGAAAAAGGAAATGGTTCCTTAAAGATGGTAGAGAAGGGCGCCGTGGATGATGCTGATTTCTTATTTGGTGTTCATTTAAGGCCGATTGAAGAACTGCCTTTGAAACAAGCAGCCCCATCTATTCGTCACGGAGCTGCAGCATTTTTAGAAGGGATGATTCATGGAGATGATGCACACGGTGCACGCCCACATCAAGGTATAAATGCAATTGATGTCATTTCGATGATCAATATTGGATTGAAAAATATATGGTTACCGCCGCAGACGTCTTATTCTGTTAAGATGACGAGATGCCAAGCTGGTGGTGATAATCTAAATATTATTCCAGGTAACGGGCACTTTAGTTTAGATGTAAGAGCAGAAAATAACATATTACTAGATGAATTGAAGCGAAAAATAGAGCAAGTAATTCAGTCAGCTGAATCGATGGGATCTAAACTTTCTTATGAGTGGATTGATCTCGCACCAGGAGCTGAAGTGTCAGAAGAAGCTGAGCGTTTCATGCGGAAAGGCATTCTTGAAGTGTACGGGGAAGATGGATGTACTGGACCACTGTATACGACAGGAAGCGACGATTTCCATTACTATACCGTGAAGAGACCGCATTTAAAAGCTGTCATGCTTGGACTAGGGGCGAACTTACAACCTGGATTACACCATCCGTATATGAAGTTTGATCATAGCTGTATAATGGATGGAGTAGAAATATTGAAACAAACTGTATTGAAAGTATTAGAAGACAGGGGCTAGAAAGCTCCTGTTTTTTTGGTAGGAATTTGTTGTTAAGTCGATATATTTGATTTCGCGATAATATAATTTCACGTACCAATTAATTTGATTAAAATGAGCATTCAGTACGTGGTGTATAATAATAGTAATATTTCTTAATAGGAGCAAACGAATGAACGAACAATATTACGATGCTGTATTAAATATAAAAACTGTCGGTGAGCAAAAAGGATTTAATAAGTCTATGCATTATCACCGTTATGAACCGACGCCATATAGCGGATTAGATGAGTTATTGAATCAATATGAAATAACAAGTAGCGATCGAATTGTAGACTTTGGGTGCGGAAAAGGGAGATTGAATTTTTACATGCACCATAAGTGTGGTGCTTCGGCCGTTGGGATTGAAATGAATGAAGAGTTTTATAAAGAAGCAATGGATAATCGTGATCGTTATGCGCGAAAAGTGAGAAACAGTAAAGATAAAATTCGGTTTGAATGTTGTTTAGCGCAGGAATATGAGATTGATCCGCGTGATAACCGGTTTTATTTCTTCAATCCATTTTCTGTACAAGTGTTTATGAACGTAGTAAATAACATTTTGCTTTCAGTAGAAGCGGTGGAGAGAGAAATTGATATTATTTTATACTACCCTTCTGAAGATTATATTTTCTTCTTGGAGAATCAGACTGCATTTGAATTGAAGAAGGAAATAAGATTACCGGGTGCTTATGAGAAGAATGGGAATGAGAGATTTTTAGTTTATACATTAGGATTATAAAAAAAGCAGGTGCCTTGGCACCTGCTTTTTTAAAACTCACGTTTATATAATTAGTTACGGATTAAGTAATCAAATGCACCTAAAGCTGCATTCGCACCTGAACCCATAGAGATGATGATTTGTTTGTACGGATTATTTGTACAGTCACCTGCACCAAACACTCCTGGTACGTTTGTAGCGCCGTGCTTGTCTGTTACGATTTCACCGCGAACGCGTTCAACTGTTTCGCCTAACCAGTCTGTGTTTGGCACAAGACCGATTTGAACGAATACACCTTGTAATTCAACATGGTGTACTTCTTCAGTTTCACGATCGATGTAAGAAATACCGTTTACTTTGTCAGTACCAGTAATTTCTTTCGTTTGAACGTTTTTCAGAACAGTTACGTTAGGTAAGCTGTTAAGACGTTCTTGTAATACAGCATCAGCTTTTAATTCTGGCATGAATTCAAGAACAGTTACGTGCTTAACAATACCTGCTAAGTCAATAGCTGCTTCAATACCAGAGTTACCACCGCCGATAACCGCTACATCTTTTCCGATGAATAATGGACCGTCACAGTGTGGGCAGTATGCTACACCTTTGTTTTTGAACTCAGCTTCACCCGGTACACCAACATTACGCCAGCGAGCACCTGTTGAAACGATTACGCTCTTACTTTTCAGAATAGCGCCGTTTTCAAGTTCCACTTCAATAAGTTCTTTTTTCTCTAAACGTTTCGCACGTTGTAGATTCATTACATCGATGTTGTATTCTTTTACGTGCTCTTCAAGACTTGCTACTAGCTTAGGACCTTCAGTGCGTTTTACGCTGATGAAGTTCTCAATACCCATAGTATCCATTACTTGACCACCGAAGCGCTCAGCAACGATACCAGTGCGGATGCCTTTACGTGCTGCATAAATTGCTGCACTTGCACCAGCTGGGCCGCCACCAACAACAAGAACATCGTATGGATCTTTATCAGAAAGCTCTGATGCATCTGGACCGTTACCCATTTTAGCTAAAATTTCTTCAAGTGTCATACGACCGCTTCCGAAAGATTCGCCATTTAGGTAAACAGTTGGTACTGCCATGATGTCTTTACTTTCTACTTCCTCTTTAAATGCAGCGCCATCAATCATAGTATGTGTAATACCAGAGTTTAGAACGCTCATTACGTTAAGAGCTTGTACAACATCAGGACAGTTATGACAACTTAGGCTGATATAAGATTCAAAATGATATTCGCCTTGAATGTTTTTGATTTGATCGATTAATTTTTGTTCAACTTTTGGAGCACGTCCACTAACTTGTAGTAAAGCTAACACTAATGAAGTAAATTCGTGTCCTAATGGAATACCAGCGAATACGACACCAGTTTCTTCACCAGGGCGATTTACGCTAAAGCTTGGTGTTCTCTCTAGTTCAACTTTTTCTACTGTAATCTTAGATGACATAGTAGCTAATTCATCTACTAGAGATAACATATCTTTAGATACGTTATCGTCTCCTGCGCTTACTTTAAGTAAAATATCGTTCTCCATTAACTGAAGGTATTGGGATAGTTGTGTTTTTATATCTGCATCTAGTATCATTTTGATCGAACTCCTTAGATTTTGCCTACAAGGTCAAGGCTTGGTTTAAGTGTTGCAGAACCCTCTTGCCATTTAGCTGGGCAAACTTCACCTGGGTTGTTACGTACGTATTGAGCTGCTTTAATTTTGTTAACAAGGATGCTTGCGTCACGGCCGATACCGTCAGCATTGATTTCCATAGATTGGATAACGCCGTCTGGATCGATGATGAATGTACCACGAGCAGCAAGACCTTCTTCTTCCATTAAAACGTTGAAGTTTGTAGTGATTGTGCGAGTTGGGTCACCAATCATAATGTATTCGATTTTGCCGATAGTTTCTGAGCTATCGTGCCATGCTTTGTGAGTGAAGTGAGTGTCTGTAGATACAGAGTATACTTCAACGCCTAAGTCTTTTAGAGTTGCGTATTGGTTTTGTAAGTCTTCAAGTTCAGTTGGACAAACGAATGTGAAGTCTGCTGGGTAGAAACAAACTACGCTCCATTTTCCTTTTAAACTTTCGTCAGTAACTTGGATAAATTCTCCATTATGGTAAGCATTAGCTTTAAACGGTTTTACTTCTGTGCCGATTAATAACATATTAAAATTCCTCCTAAAGGTTGGTTTTGAGCATCGGAAATTAGTTTGCTCATAAAATATATTTTTTAATTAACTATAATAATTCTAATTCGATATTAATTATCATATAGAAGTGGTTATTTTGTCAAGAGAATAAACCAACTTTATACCAATTTAATTAATATTTATTCTCAATTAAGGCTGCTAGGGAATTAAAAGGTAATTTTCAAGTCATAAATTTTCAATGAGTGTTTGAAAGAGTAGTGTGTATGTTAGGACATGGTGTAAGTATAAGTTCTTAGGAAGGAAATATTTCTTAGAAGTTGTGGATTTGAAAAGGAACTGCTTACTTCTATTTTACAAAGAATTGTGCAATAAATAAAACAAAATGTATCGGAATCTTTGTGAACAATTATTGTCATCTTAAATATATATAATAAGGAGTATATTGCAATGAGAAATAGAAACATTGACGCTCATTTCTAACAAGATATAATAAAAGCGAGATATGTATTGCAATAGAGAAGATATAGTATAGATTGAAAAAGTTTCAGTCTATTATTTTTTACGGCTTTTAGAAAACGTTTACATTTAGTGTGGAGGGGAAACCATGTCTAAGTTCACGAAGTATTTTTTAATGGAAGCTAAAGATGTGATTGCATATGTGCAAGAGAAATTACCTAAGTTCGAGCATGCAAAGGGGCTAAAGTGTAAAGAAATAGGTGATGGTAATTTAAATTATGTGTTCCGCGTTTGGGATGAACAGAAGAACATTTCTGTCATTGTAAAGCAAGCTGGGGATACAGCGCGTATTTCAGATGAGTTTAAGTTGTCGACGAATCGAATCCGTATAGAATCAGATGTTTTGCGATTAGAAGGAGAGTTAGCATCTGGACTCGTGCCAAATGTATATTTGTTTGATAGTGTGATGAATTGTTGCGTGATGGAAGATTTATCAGATCACACAATATTGCGTACAGCACTCATAAATCATCAAATGTTTCCGAGGCTTGCTGATGATTTAACTACTTTTATGGTAAACACTCTTCTATTAACATCAGATGTTGTAATGAATCATAAAGAAAAGAAGGAACTCGTGAAAAATTATATAAATCCTGAGTTATGTGAGATTACAGAGGACCTCGTATATTCAGAGCCATTTACAAATCATAATAAACGCAACGAATTGTTTCAATTAAACGAAGGATGGATTAGAGAGCATATTTATAGTGATAAAGAGCTTCGTATGGAAGTAGCAAAACTTAAGTTTTCTTTTATGACGAATGCACAAGCGCTGCTTCACGGTGATTTACATACTGGTTCTGTTTTTGTAAAAAGTGATTCTACAAAGGTTATTGATCCTGAATTTTCTTTTTATGGACCTATGGGATATGACGTTGGGAATATAATGGCGAATTTAATGTTTGCATGGGTGAATGCAGATGCAGTGATGCAATCTGGTATTGAGAAAGATACATATATGAACTGGATAGAATCTACCATGATAGATGTAATTGATTTATTTAAGAAGAAGTTTTTAGATGCTTGGGATATTCATGTGACAGAGATTATGGCGAAGGAAGAAGGCTTTAACCGAGTTTATTTACAATCTGTATTAGAGGATACAGCTGCAGTGACGGGTCTTGAGTTAATTCGTCGTATTGTTGGTCTAGCGAAGGTAAAGGATATGACTTGTATTGAGAATGAAGAGGCGCGTGCTAGAGCGGAGCGAATTTGTCTTCAGACAGCGAAGAAGTTTATTTTACAAGCGAATCAATATAAAACAGGTAGCAGCTTTGTAGAAACGTTAAAAAAACAGTCAATGCATAGTGCGAAATAAGGGGAGAAGATGATGGCAGAGCAATTAATACCAATTCAGTGGAAAGATGATGCTTTAGTGTTATTGGATCAAACGGTATTACCGAACGAAGTAGTCTATGAATCTTTTAAAACGGCTGAGGGTGTGTGGGATGCGATTCAAGTAATGAAAGTACGAGGAGCGCCGGCAATAGGTGTTTCAGCAGCCTACGGTGTGTATTTAGGAGTAAAGGAAGTTGCGGAAAGTTCGGCGGAAGAATTCATAGCGGAAGTAAAAAAGGTATGTGCATACTTAGCGACATCAAGACCGACGGCAGTAAATTTATTTTGGGCGCTTGAAAGAATGGAAAGTGTCGCGAAAGAGAATGCTCACTTATCAATTGCGCAGTTGAAAGATAGATTATTAGAAGAAGCAAAAGAGATTCATAGAGAAGATGAAGAAATTAACCGTCAAATTGGAGAACATGCATTAACATTATTCCATGATGGCATGGGGGTATTAACGCATTGTAATGCAGGTGCGTTAGCAACGACTAAGTATGGCACTGCGACAGCTCCAATGTACTTAGCGAAAGAAAAAGGATGGGACTTAAAAATCTATTCCGATGAAACACGCCCTAGATTACAAGGTTCAACGTTAACGGCATTAGAACTACAGCGAGCGGGAATTGATGTAACGGTCATTACAGATAATATGGCGGCAATGGTCATGTCACAAGGGAAAATCGATGCAGTAATCGTTGGATGTGATCGTGTAGCAGCAAACGGGGATGTAGCAAATAAAATTGGAACATTAGGTGTTTCGATTTTGGCTAAATATTATAACATTCCGTTTTATGTAGCAGCACCAACGCCGACAATTGATTTGAAAACACCGACAGGAAAAGAAATTCCAATTGAAGAAAGAGATGCTTCTGAAGTGATCAATCGTTTTGGACAATATTCTGCTCCGAAAGAAAGTAAAGTATACAATCCGGCATTTGATGTCACGCCATATGAAAATGTAACAGCGATTATTACGGAAAAAGGGATTGTGAGAGCACCGTTTATGGAGAATTTAAAAAAGCTATTTCAATAAGTAGATAGTTTTTAGAAAAATAGTCATCATAAGTTTCTTACTAGGGGGATGTATATGTTACTGCAAAAAGAAAGAGAAGAAGTTGTAGCGTACGGAAAGAAAATGATTTCTAGTGGTTTAACAAAGGGGACTGGCGGTAATATTAGTATTTTTAATCGTGAACAAGGTCTTGTTGCAATTAGCCCAAGTGGTCTAGATTATTATGAAACGACGCCTGAAGATGTAATTATATTGAATTTAGATGGTGAAGTGATAGAAGGAGAGAGAAAACCATCAAGCGAATTAGATATGCACCTTATCTATTATAGAAATCGTGAAGATATAAATGCGCTTGTACATACACATTCTCCTTATGCGAAGACAATCGCATCATTAGGATGGGAACTTCCTGCTGTATCATATTTAATTGCTTTCGCAGGCCCGAATGTACGCTGTGCACCATATGAAACATTTGGTACGAAGCAATTAGCAGAGGCAGCTTTCGAGGGCATGATTGATCGCCGTGCAGTTTTACTTGCGAACCATGGTTTAATGGCCGGAGCGAATAATATAAAAATGGCGTTTACTATTGCAGAAGAAATTGAGTTTTGTGCTCAAATCTATTACCAAACGAAAAGTGTTGGGGAACCAAAATTATTGCCAGAAGACGAGATGGAGAATTTGTCGAAGAAGTTTGAAGGGTATGGACAGCAGTAAAATGAAATGAAAACACCCTCAAGAAAAAATCTTGAGGGTGTTTCTTACACTTTCTTAAGCAACAAATACATAAAGTAAGGTGCACCAATTAAAGCAACGACAATACCAGCTGGAATACCGCTAGGTTCGACGATATTTCGTCCAATTGTATCCGCTAGTAGTAATAACCATCCGCCGATTAAAACGGCGATAGGGATGAATATTTGATGCCTTGGACCTACTAAAGATTTGGCGATGTGAGGAGCCATAAGTCCGATAAAGCTAATGCCTCCTGTTACGGAAACAGCAGCGGCAGCAAGTGCAACGGCTGCGATTAATAAGTATCTTCGTTCTTTTTCAATTTCAATTCCAACACCGATTGCTACTGGCTCGTTTAATGCTAGTATATTTAATCTATTTGCCTTATAGAAAACAAATGGGATTAATACGATTAGCCAAGGAAGCATTGCTAAAACAAATGTCCAGTCATCTCCCCAAATGTTTCCGGCAATCCATTTAGCGATAAAGTCTACTTTCATACGATCTGCAGATGAAATAAGTACAATCATCGCGCCAGATAGTGCAAAGGAAAAACCGATGCCGGTTAATGTTAATCTTATTGGCTGAAGGCCTGTGGATTTGCTATATGAAAATACGTAAATTAGAACAGCTGTTAGAAACGCACCGATAAATCCAACGACTGGTAGTAGGTAAAGGAATGAACCTACGTCTATCGGGAAGTATAGAAAGAAAAAAGCAACTGCAACACCAGCACCAGCGTTAATGCCGAGAATACCAGGTTCAGCTAAATCGTTTCGGGTAATACCTTGTAATACAGCACCTGATAAAGCGAGTGCCATACCGGCTAATAATGTAATGACGATTCTAGGTAGCCTTAAAGAATATAAAACGAATTCTTCTTTAAATGTACCTTGTCCCATAAGTGTTGGGATTAATCTGTCATAGGAGAGAGCGGCAGAACCGAGTCCCATTCCAATTACAATTGTTGTGATGGTAAGTATGAGTAATGCAAGTATGATAAGGCGTTGTTTCTTTAGAATAGATTGCATCATGAGAAAGTTCTTCCTCCTTTACGTACAATAAATAGGAAGAATGGTAATCCTACAATTGCGACGATTGCAGCAACTGGTGTTTCATACGGAGCGTTAATTGTACGTCCGATTGTGTCTGCGAGCAGCATAAAGGAAGCACCAGCAATCGCTGACATCGGTATAACAAAACGGTAATCTGGTCCAACGATTGGACGAACCATATGGGGTACCATAAGGCCGATAAATGCCATGTTTCCGACAAGTGCTACAGAAGCACCAGCAAGCAAGATAATAATGATAAATAAAATCGTTTTAATAACGATTATTTTTTGACCGAGTCCAACGGCAACTTCTTCACTGAAACTAAGAACTGTTAATTTCTTTGCAAGTAAGATAGCGATAAATATACTTATTGAAATAACCGGAATAATAATTTTTAATTGGCTCCAACTCGTTCCAATTACGCCCCCAGCCGTCCACATTGATACATCTTGTGAAATTTTAAAGTAAATGCCAACACCTTCTGAGATTGCAAGTAGAAATGCTGAAACAGCAGCACCAGCTAATACAATTCGAAGAGGAGAAAGTCCGCCCTTTTTCACCATGCCAATTCCAAATACCATAATAGCGCCAATTGCAGCACCGATAAAGCAAGCTAGTGTTAAGTAAAGGTAGCTTATAGAAGGATTGAAGGCAAGTGTTAGTGCAAGTGCAGCATTTGCGCCACCAGTTAGGCCAAGTAATCCAGGGTCGGCAAGTGGGTTTCGCGTTAATCCTTGCATAATTGCACCAGAAACAGCGAGTCCAGCTCCTACAAAAATAGCAGCAACTTCACGTGGTAAACGTATTTCACGAAGGATGGATAGCTTATCTCCTTTAGCAGAGGAAGTAAGTGCTAACCATACGTCTTTTATAGAAGTATCTGCAGCGCCTAACACCATTGCAAACATAAAAATAAGAAAGAATGCAATGATACTCAAAATTAATTTGTATGTAAAAGCGTTGGAACGTAGGTTGTCTTGCTCTTTTTTCATCAGTTTCACATCTTTTCTTTTCATAGAATAAAGGAAGAGGAATTCTTAAATTAAGAATTCCTCATGTTTGTATTATTGACCAAGAAAGCTCTTCTTGAAGAAGTCTAGTTGGAAATCTAATGTAAGTGGATCATTGAAATAGAATTCCATCATGTTTGCTTCATATACACGATTATTTTTTACTGCTGGAATGTTTTTATATGATTCTGTCTCTTGGAATGAGTTATCAGTATCTTTGTTTTTACTTACGATTAAGTAATCACCAGCAAACTCAGGTAATACCTCAGTAGATAATGCGTAGTATCCTTCTTTTAAAGCTTTTTCTTTTACTTTTTCAGGCATTTTTAATTTCATTTCTTGGTAAAGAATTTCTGTTCCGCGGCCCCAGTTTTCGCCGTATACGTAAAGCTGTTTGTTGAAGTTTTCAACAACAGAAACGGTTGCATCTTCACCGATCTTCGCTTTAATGTCTTTTCCAGCTGTTTGTGCGCGTTTCTTGAAATCATCAACCCAAGTTTTTGCTTCTTTTTCTTTATTTAATAATTTACCGATTTCTAAGTGTTGTGTTAAGTAATCAACTTTTCCGTAAGTGTATGTTACAGTAGGAGCGATTTTCTTTAACTTATCAACATTTTTAATATTTGATAAACCAATGATTAAATCTGGATTTAATTCAGCAATTTTTTCAACATTCTCATCTGATACTTCAGCGACATTTTTCAGTTTGCTATCAAAACGTGGGTTTTGTTTAGACCATGAATCTACCCCAACAAGATTTACACCTAATGACATTACGTTACCAGCGAATGATGATAGGACAACAACACGTTGTGGATTTGCTGGAACTTCTACTTTACCATTTTCAGATTGGTATGTAATTGTTTCTGATTTCTTACCTTTTGCGTCGTTCTTCTTGTCTGTTGAACCGTTGCTACAAGCACTCATAACAAGGACGAACAGAACTGTTAGTGAAATGAATAATTTTTTCATCGTCTTTCTCCTTTTGATAGATGATATGTGATATACAATAAATTGTTTAGCTTTGATCTTTTGAAAAGTTAGTGGTAATACAAAAGTCTTATTAACAATCTTGAACTTGAGATTTTACCATATAGTATTCACCATAGTAATAGAAGAAGATGTAATCTCACAGTTGCTAATAATTAACAAATTGATAATGATTATCACTATTGATTCTTTAAATACTATAATTTTATATAGGTGTATTGTCAATAGTGATTTTGATTGTAAAATTTATAAAAACAAGTTATATTTTATTGAGAATGATAATCAATTATTAGTAGCTGAGGAGTGACACGAATGAATCAAGAAGAATTGTTTGATGTAACTGTGATAGGCGGAGGACCTGCAGGGCTTTATTCAGCTTTTTATAGTGGACTAAGAGAGATGAAAACGAAAATAATAGAATTTCAACCACAGTTAGGTGGAAAAATACATGTTTATCCGGAGAAAATGATTTGGGATATTGGCGGATTATTACCGGTTACTGGTGAGAAATTAATTGAGCAACTTGTACAACAAGGATTAACATTTCAGCCTGAAGTTGTATTGAATACAAAAATTGAATCAATTATTCGTAATCAGGATGGCATTTTTACGTTGAAAACAAGCTCTGGGGAAGAACATTTTTCAAAAACAGTGATCGTCGCAACTGGGAGTGGTATATTGAATCCACAAAAGTTATCAATTGAAGGTGCTGAGAGATTCGAAGTCTCAAATTTAAATTATACAGTTAAATCGTTAAAACGTTTCAAAGATAAAACGGTAATTATTTCAGGCGGAGGGAACTCCGCAATTGATTGGGCGAACGAATTAGAACCAATCGCGAAAAAAGTTTATTTAACATATAGAAAAGAAGAATTATCTGGTCATGAAGCACAAGTAAAACAACTTATGAACAGTTCAGCAGAATGTTTCTTTAATACATCGATTACAAAATTAATTGCTGGTGATAACCATGAAGCGATTGAATATGTAGAATTAACAAATCATGAAACTGGAGAAGTTTCTCATTTATCTATCGATGAAGTTATTATTAATCATGGATATGAACGCGATATAACATTATTAGAAAATAGTGAGCTAGATGTTGCTATTGTTGATAATTATTATATTGCAGGGAATGCAAATAGTGAGTCCTCGGTAGACGGATTATATGCCGCTGGAGATATTTTAAAGCATGACGGAAAATTACATTTAATTGCAGGGGCATTCCAAGATGCTGGAAATGCTGTGAATAAAGCGAAACAATTTATTCAACCTGATGCAAGTGAGTACGGAATGGTTTCTTCCCATAATGAAGTATTTAAGAAGAGAAATCGAGAATTGATTAAGCAGATGATGAAATAATAAAGGAACAAGTATACCCCCATTTACATCTCTATTTCTATGGACGAGAGATACAAATGGGGTTTTTCCTGTTTACTATATTTTCAATCATTTTCATGACACCGTTTTCATTAGTTCATGTCATATGAATGTATTTCTATAAAAAGGGAACACAAAGACTTGAACATTTTATTTGTAAATCTTTCTAGGAAACAATGAATCTATAGTTGGTTTGTGCGGACCATTATTAAATTATGCGGTCCCTTTTGTCTGTTCATTAGGAAATGGAATATTTTGTATAGAAACAATATATTGTTTTCCATGTTGTCGAGCTAATGATTCTAATATTTGACGAACGCGTTTTGTAAGATTGCCTTGTTTTTTTATAGCTTCACAATATGCATCATAGAAAACGTATTTAGCCCAAAGGAAATCATCTTGTTGGAATAAGAAATGATTTTTGTACCATTCACCAATCGTATGATAACAATTATTTTCATGTACTGCTGCACTTTGTGAAAGAATACGATCGGATAAAGACTTAGATAGATGAGAAATTGTGTTTTCTGTTTCAACTCGTAATGTTTTTTCTAACATTGTAATGATGTGACGAGTAGCCATATGTTAACTCTCCTTTGTGTAAATGGGTAATACCATTCTATATTTAAAAAATACTTACTATACTATTATACAATATATGGAATGCATCTACCTGCTTTTTAATTTGTATTTACAAAATCTTTTTTATTTGTTTACAAAAATAAAGTAAGATACATTATGTATATGAAAAAATAATAAAGGAATGAACACATTGTATATAACGATAGAAGAGGCTGCGGAGTATTTGAAATTACCAAAATCGTATGTTGAAGACTTAATTCAGCAAAAGAAAGTTCGTGCATTGTTTGATGGAGAGCAATATTTAATAAATAAGGAACAGTTTAATACACATTTAGAACAAATGGAGAAATATAAGCAGCTAGTGGAAGAAATATTAAATGAACCAATTCCAGAAGATATGGATGTTAAAGACGAAGATTAAATTTATAAAAATCCCCCGTATTAAGATATGCAGAAATGTATCTTAATACGGGGGATTTTTATATTAAGGGATGAAAAATTCATCCGAAATCCTAGAGTTACTTTAAGGGAAAGAAGATTTTATAGGGATTAGTACTATTAGTTAAAAGCATATTTTTTCATAACGGGGACAAACATAGCGAACATAACCTGTACAGATACATATACTATCAGTGCAAAAGCTTATAAATTAATGGAAGGGGTTTTCTCGTGAGTTTATTTCATTGGGATTTTTTGAAAGAATTAATTGGATCTTATGTAAGAGTAAACAGAGGTGGACCGGAATCTCAAAAAGGAATAATAGTGTCAGTATGTACGGACTACGTCGTATTACAGAATGAAAAAGGAGAGTACCATTACTACCAGCTTAGCCATCTGAAAAGCATTACAAAAAATACGAAAGATGGTGGGATAGGTGATTCTGTATGGTCGGAAGAAGACAGTGCAGAAGACTTTGAAACGCTACTTCAAGGCTTCAAATACCGCTGGGTGAAAATTAATCGTGGTGGTCCAGAGAAAGTTGAAGGTATTTTACAAGACGTTTCTTGCGATTATGTAACGTTAATTATAAAAGAAGAAGTGGTATTAATTGCACTATCTCATATTAAGAGTGTTAATTATAATGCACCAGTAAGTGGAGAGAATAGTGATGAGAGTAGCGATGAGAAAAGTAATGAAAACAGTAATAATTCAAGTCGCGCTCGTGCACAAAGACAATCAAGTAGAGGAAGATAATAAGAAAGGAGGGTATAAAATTGGAGAGTGTATTATGCTGTGATCAAATTAAAGGTTTAGTCGGTGAAAATGTAAAAGTAAATCTTCGCGGACCAGAAAGTAGAGTAGGTGTACTCGTATCATTAGGAAAAGATTACCTTACACTACAATTGCCTCTTGGAGAATTAGTATATTACCAGTTGAAACATGTGAAGAGTCTAGTTAGGAAAGTGAAAGAAGCACCGGGAGAATATGGTTCATGTTTCTATGCTGATGAAGATACTTTTTTAGATGTATTAAATGACTTGAAGTATAAATGGATAAAGATTAATCGTGGTGGACCAGAGTGTGTGGAAGGTTTATTAAGTGATATACATGATGGAAGTATTACACTAGTAAACGGTGATGAGGTCATTTATATAATTAATTCTCATATTAAGAGTGTGAGTCAAATAGTTAAAAACAAAAAGAATGAAGAAGAATAATGTTTAATAAATAAAAGGGGCATTATGATTGAAAGTGAAGAACGATTTCATATTTTGCTGCAATAATTTCGCGGTATATGAAAAAGAATTCTTACTATTAAAAGACAGAACATTGCCCCTGATTATTTTTTTGAAATGGAAGACAGAAAAGCGCAATTTCATAGAAAGGAGGATATAGATGAATGAGTTAAACAAGAACATTGGGGAAAATATATACGTTAAATTAATCGGTGAAAGAAGGTTTAGAGGTATATTAATTGATGTAGGGAATGATATTGTTGTTCTTTACAATGGACAAGACTATGTATATATATCTTTATACCATATCCAATATTATAAATTTTTAAGAGAGCATGATGAAGAAATATTAAAGCCTGGTGTGGACTCTGTAATTAAGAGGGAATCACCTTCAATTTCTTTGAGAAAAGTATTAATCACATCTAAAGGGATTTTTACAGAAATTTATGTGGCAGGAAATGTTCCGATACACGGTTATGTTACAAGTGTAATGAACGATTATATTGTTTTTTATAGTCCAGTTTATAAAACGGTATATATATCTTTAAAGCATTTGAAGTGGTTAATTCCTTATAAAGAGAACCAAGTGCCTTATTCCCTCAATAAAAATGAACTCCCCGTAAATCCATTAAATATTACTTTAGCGAGAACTTTTGAAGAACAGCTTATTAAAATGTCAGGGAAAATTATGGTGTTTGATTTAGGCGAAGAATCTAATAAAATCGGAAAGATGACGAAAATTGATGAAGGGCATATTGAAATATTAAAAGCACGTGATGCAAAAATGTATGTAAATATTCAACATGTAAAATCTGTCCATTGTCCGTAGACTAGTTGAAAGGGCTGGCTTTTTCTTTTATATATAGGGAAGAAAAGGTCGAGCCTATTTGTTTAATTCGATTTGGATATGAGGGGGAAATGAATTGAATATCATATAGGTATGTTAGTGTGATCTTTGAAGGGGCAATCTTGTACTAAAGGTGTACGAGCTACCTTTTTGTGTATTCAACTCACTTTTGAGGAAGTGCTGCTCAACTACTTTATTAAAGGGGTTTTGTTTGTGGAGCAGTTTCCAGATTCGTTTTCGATTACATTACTTGGCAGTGCTGGCGGAGCAGCAAAAGCAGTGTTAGCAATTTTGAATCAAGCGGTAGTAAATGAAAAAGATCCAATTTATGAAGTGATAAAGAATGTGAACTTCCATTTGGTGGATATAAAACAAAAAGATAAAAGTTATTATGATGAGTTGTTTCCAAATTTGAAAGAGCAATTTTTTTTATATGAAATAAACCTTCAAGATGTAGTCAAATTTAAACATCATTTAAAGGAAAAAAGAACGAAGGTTGTTATTGATGTTTCAGGTGCAGATACAATTAGGGTACTGAGTTGTTGTAATGACCTTGGCATTTGTTATATTAATTCGGCTTTGGAAAATGAGGCAGTAGATCAAGACGATAGTTTACTTGGTTTTCAGCTTACGGAAAGGTATACGAGGTTTGAGAAGGAGAAAGAAACATTTACAAATACAAGAGCGATTATAGGCTCAGGTATGAATCCTGGTGTTGTTCAATGGATGGTTGTTGAGCTTATGAAAGAACGTCCAAATGAAAAGCCGCGAGCATGCTATATTGTAGAACATGATAATTCATTTTTGAATGATAAAGAGCTTATAAAACCTCATACACTTTATGCATCATGGGCAGTTGAGCGTTTTCTTGATGAAGCGATATGGAGTTATCCTATGTATATGAGTCATCATCGTCCACTTTACTTTTATGAGGATGTATATGCTTCAGAGTATAAAGTAAAGTTAGGTGAAAAAGAATTTTATGGTTGCTTAATGCCACATGAAGAAGTTTTAATTTTAGGGAAATCTTTTAATATGGAAGTGGGTTTTCTTTATCGGATCAATGAGTATACAACAAACTTAATTAGACAGAACTTAGATAAAGTGGAAGATTTATGGAATTGGAATCGTAAAGTATTTAATCCAGCAGAAGATGATATTATAGGAGAAGATTTAGTCGGTGTGTTACTCGTTTATGAACATAATGAGACATACATGTATAATGTAATGAATAGTAGCCAAGTTTTTCAAAAATATAAAACAAATGCGACGTACTTCCAAGTAGGGTGTGGAATTTATGCTGGCTTATGTAGTTTACTGTTAGATACTTTTGGACAAGGCGCTTATTATGTAGAAGAATTATTATTAAATACTGAAAGTAAGTATGGGGAATATTTAAATTTATATATGAAGGATTTTGTAGTAGGACATAATAATTTTACAGATGGATTGCTAAATGATAGGGTAAGATGGATATAAATTGTAACTGAAAAGGAAGGAGCTGTATCTCCTTCCTTTTAGTATTAGAAGGTTACATGTTGCTCTGAAAGCAATTTCATAATTATAATTTAAAGAGATAACACTTGAAATGTTTTTTTGTATTGATCAAGAGGAGTTTTTATATGAACAAATACAAGAGCTTGATTTATGAAGAAAGAGAAGCTTTAAAAGTATTTATATTATTATTCTATATTATATTCTTTTTATATGACGTTATCTATTATTTTGTTTATCCCGCTATGAATATTAATGAAGCAAGGGTAGGGTGGCCAGAAGGTGGTATGGGAATAGGTGTATATATATTAGTAATATCTTTATTTCCTATTTCAATATATCTTCAAAAACAAGGTTATGTATATTTTGTGAAATACTTATTTTTAATTGGGTACATGCTTATTGATCTTATTAATAACTTAATGATTTATTTACACAGTGATCGTGTTTTTGAAAATGGAAATATGGTTGAAATATTTTTAATTTTATTTGCACCGATTTTCGTGAACAGAAAATATTTTTATTTCGTTTCCTGTAGTGTAATTGGAAAATATGTATTTTTTACTTTGATATTACAAGATGTAAAAGTTGTGATTCCGCTTGTATTATGTATATTCTTTTTCATCATTTCGCATTCTTTATTAAAGAGATTTCAATCTTATGTAAGGACAGTTGTTGAGATGATGAACAGTATGAAAGAGACAGAAAATTTAGCGGTTATTGGGACTATGTCTACAACAATCGCTCATGAAATTCGAAATCCATTAACAGCTTTAAAAGGATTTACACAAATTCAAAAAGAAAGAAATCCTGAAGATACGATGAGCTATGAGATTATGCTGCAAGAAATTGAGAGAATTAATGGGTTTGTTAGTGAATTGATGTTATTAGGAAAACCGAAACCAACAAATTATGAATGGTGTAATATAGGGGAAATCCTTTTATATGTTGTACAGTTAATGGAAAGCTATGCGACTCAATATAAAGTTAAATTTAATTTGCAAGTAGATGGAAATTTACCCGTTATAAATGGTGATGATAAGCAATTAAAACAAGTGTTGTTAAACATCATCAAAAATGGAATTGAATCGATGCCAGGAGGCGGGAATATTCGGATTCTGGCATATGAAAAAGCTGGAGAGAACTTGTGTATTTCTGTTGAAGATCAAGGTCTTGGGATAGAAAATGAGAAAATAGAAAAGATCGGAAAAGCTTTTTATACAACAAAAGAGAATGGTACAGGTCTTGGATTAATGATTACATATAAAATTATTGAAGAACATCAAGGGAGTATCGCGATTGAAAGTAGTATGGGGATAGGAACGAAAGTAGAAATTTATTTACCAACAGTGTAGTGCATTAGACGAAATTACTTTTCAGAAAAGTGTTCTTGTTGTGTAAATATAAACATTTTATAAAATGTTTCAAGAAGGGTTTTTTTTATAAAAAACTTCGTTTATAATGGAGGAAAATATCGACATAGAGCTTTTAGCTCATGTAACGGTTCAGTAGTGTTATGAAAAGAAAAGAAGGGGTGCACGCGCATCCTTTTTTCTATGCGGATATGATGAAAGGGGTGGTATGATGGAATTAACATTAAATTCGACTGTATGTTTACACACGATTCAATTTCGAAAAGAGCAAAAGAACTATATTGTAAAAGATACGATTACAGGAGAGACATATGAAATGCCGCCACTTTGGATTGATGCACTAGCAATGATGCGTGACGGTTTTTTATTGGGAGAAATTGAGGAGAAATTAAAAGAAGAATATCCAGCAGAAGAAGTAAATATGGTAGCATTTACGAGGCAACTGTTAGAGCTAGAACTTGTCGAAATGGTAGATGGAGAAGAGATAGCTTGTACAAAGAAGAAAGATAAAGATTATTTAGCGTGGATACGACCAAAGGTGGAGCAATTCTTTTTTAACTTAAATAAAAAATATAAAAGCAAAGGTCAAAAGTGATCTTTGCTTTTTTTGTAGACCATGTTTAAAAAATAACAGCGAATGCCCTTGCGAAAGCACCGTCACTATTTTTAATTTTTAAAGGTGCTGCTGAGAAAAAGAATCGTTTCGCTTTAATGGCATCTAAGTTTGTTAAGTTTTCAATTAAGTAAATATTATTTCCTAACAGTATGTGATGAATCGGTGATGTTTCTGTCGTTACCTCATCAGGAGAAATAAAATCTAAACCGACAGATTTTACTTTTAATTGAACTAGTTCTTCAGCTAATTCTTCGGAAAGATAAAACGCTTCTTTCTCATAAGCTTCGGTATTCCATTTATTAGATAGATTGGAATGGAAAATGACAATATCGCCTTCTTTTATGTCGACAGTATGTAATACTTCCTTAGGTAATTTTCGCTCTTGAACATGAGTCACATCGATAAGAACAGCTTCGCCTACAAATTGATTTAGGGGTAATTGATCAATAGTGGTTGCGCCTGAAATGAAATGAGCAGGCGCATCACAATGCGTACCAACATGAACGACAGAATGAAAATTCGTAACTTGATAACCTGTTTCTTCAACGCTTGTAATGGCTTCTAGTTGGATTTTTGGTGTTCCAGGAAATTGAGACATATTATTTTCAAACGTTTGTGATAGATCAATTACTTTCATTTTACATACCTCCAATATATTTTTTTCAAATAATAAAAAGCCCCCCCTTCATAATCAAGAAAGATGAGCTTTACATACTAGTTGAGTTTTATCTTCCAAAATGCAATGCATTTTGCAGGAATTAGCACCTATTCAGTTTGCATAAACTGAGGTTGCTGGGCTTCAAAGGACCGGTCCCTCTGCCTCTCTTGATAAAGGTTTATTCGGTTTTAAATTCGGAATATTTGTGATATTTAAATTGTAATTCATTTCCTTTTTTCGTGCAATACAAATTAGGTGTTCACCCAAATAAAGTTGCTCGCATATTGTAGCTTATGTAAGTAGACTGTTGCGAAGGAGTGAGTGCAGTGACAGGGAATGTATTGAATTATTATGCTGGTGGCAATACAGCTAGAGGATTTCATAATTTATACGAAGAGAATTTAAAAGGACTAGATAGGTTGTTTATTTTAAAGGGTGGTCCAGGAACGGGAAAATCTTCTTTAATTAAGGCAATAGGTCGTGAATGGGTTGAAAAAGGATATGATATTGAACTTTTGCATTGTTCTTCTGATAATAAGTCAGTTGATGGAGTGATTATTCCGAAATTAAAAGTAGGAATTGTTGATGGAACATCACCGCATGTTATTGAGCCGAAAATGCCAGGAGTTATTGAAGAGTATATAAATTTAGGAGTTGCTTGGGACTCAGATAAATTAAGAAAGCAGAAGTTAGAAATTGAACGGTTTGTATTAGAAGCGGGCAAGGCTTTCAAATCTGCTTACGGATGTTTTAAAGAGGCGTTAGTTATACATGATGAGTGGGAGAAAATATATATTAATAACATTGATTTTAATAAAGCAAATGAACTAACAGAACAGCTAATTCAGAAATTATTTGCAGATAAAAAGGGAGAACAATCGATTGTGAAACATCGTTTTTTAGGAGCTGCTACACCGAAAGGAGCAGTTGATTTTGTTCCTAATTTAACAGAAGGATTACCACATCGTTATTTTATAAAAGGACGCCCGGGTTCTGGAAAATCAACAATGCTTAAAAAGTTATCGAAGGCAGCAGAAGAAAAAGGGTTTGACGTTGAAGTATATCATTGCGGATTTGACCCGAATAGTCTTGATATGGTTATCGTAAGAGAATTAGGATTTGCAATTTTTGATAGTACCGCACCACATGAATATTTTCCAAGTCGCGAAGGTGATGAGATTATAGATATGTATGCTCTTATTGTTAAACCAGGGACGGATGAGAAGTATGCTACAGAAATTCGTGACGTTTCCATTCAATATAAAGCAAAAATGAATGAGGCGATGTCTTTCTTAGCAAAAGCAAAATCAGTTCGTGATAAATTAGAACGAATTTATATTGCTGCTATGGATTTTTCAAAAGTGGATGCATATAAAGAGGAAATTCAAAAAGAGTTTGAACGAATTACTGCTACTGTAATGGAAAAGAAAAAATAGGTGCTTTATTGAGCTGTCAGAAATTTTCTGACAGCTGTTTTGGTATATAGTAAAATTAGTCGTATATTTGTCGAATTACCAGGGAAATAATCAAAAAATGGAGATGGTATGAAATGAGAGAGAAAATTGAATTAGAACTAGAACGAATTGAAAAAGAGAATGATGTGAAAATTTTATTTGCAGTGGAATCAGGGAGTCGTGCTTGGGGATTCCCATCGAAAGATAGCGATTATGATGTTAGGTTTGTTTATATACATCCAGTAGAATGGTATTTATCAATTCATGATAAGCGTGATGTAATCGAATATCCAATTAGTGATGATTTAGACATAAGTGGTTGGGATATTAAAAAGGCATTGCAACTGTTTGCAAAGTCAAATCCAGCGTTACTCGAATGGATTCGATCGCCGATTTTTTATTCGAAAAACTCGAACCTTCCAGAACAGTTTCAGCAAATGAGTGAAAAGGATTTTAATCCGAAATCAACGATATATCATTACTTACATATGGCTTCAAAAAACTATCGTGAATTTTTACAAGGTGAAAATGTAAAGTTGAAAAAGTACTTTTACGTATTACGTCCTATTTTAGCTTGTAAATGGTTAGAAGAGAAAGGGACATTGCCCCCAGTAGAATTTGACCGGTTAATTATGGAACTATCAGTCGAGCCTAGTGTATTAGATGAAATTGAAAAGTTGTTAATAAAGAAAAAAGCAGGTACGGAATTAGATGTTGGATTGAAAATTGAGGTGTTAAATCAATTTTTAGAAGAACAAATTGATTATTATGAGCAATACGTGAAAGGGATTGAAAAGGGATTAGGGATTGATATTGAGAGTTTGAATACATTATTTCGAAATATGTTGTTTGAAGTATATGAAAAAGAGCACAAGTGAGTTTGTGCTCTTTTTTATCCCGCATTAACGGGCAGTAAGACTCCCACCTCAAGATTCGGCTGGAGCGAAGAAGTTAGGTGGGAGGTCAACTGCCCGTAAACGCCCGATTGGTGAGGGCTGATTAAAGTTTCACTTTATTTTGTAGGAATAAAGAAAACAGATATAGCTGCGATAAGACCTGCAAAGGAGAATAAGTAAAAATTCCACGCCAAGTCATATTGCATTGTCATAATAATACCGACAAGAATAGGGCCAGCAATCGCACCAACTCGGCCAAGTCCAAGTCCCCAGCCTAAGGAGGTAGCTCGTATATGTGATGGGAAGTATTGTGTTACATAAGCATTTAATATTTGAGTAATACCGACTGATCCAATTCCAGCAAGACCAATTAAAAGATAAATGATTGTAACAGATGGTTTAATTGTTAATAGTCCAATACATATGGCTGCCATAAGATAGGAGATACTAATAACAATTTTTGCTCCTATACGATCGGTAATCGCTCCAGCAAATACTGCACCGATAGCTGCAGTAATATTTAGTATAAGTAGAAATGATAAACTAGATCCAAGAGGGTATCCTGCCTGGCGCATCATCTGTGGTAGCCAAGTATTTAAACCGTATATTAAAAACATTCCCATTATATAAGTGAGCCAAAAAAGTAGTGTTGCTTTTATGTAATCTTTTGAGAATAACGTAAGAAATCCATTTTTCTTTTGTATATTAGATGGTGTTTCAGGAATTTCATCTTTTACATGGAGTTCAATTTGAAAGCGATTAAGAATTTTATTCACTTCTTCTTGTCGATTTTGCGATAATAAAAATTGAATGGACTCAGGTAAATAACGAATAATGAAAGGAATGAGGAGTAGCGGAATCATTCCGATGCCAAACATAACTCTCCATCCGAAATCTTCTAGCATGAACATGGATAAAATAGCGCCTAACACGATACCTAAAGGATAGCCGGTAAACATAAGAGCATAAATAAAAGATTGCCGTTTTTTTGGTGAATATTCAACAGTAAGTGCTGAAGCCGTTGGGATAACACCGCCTAATCCGATTCCTCCGATAAATCGAGATAACCCAAATAATTCAGGAGAAGGAGCAATTGCAGCTAAGCCCATTGTGATAGAAAAAAGGGCTAAACAGCATATAAGTGTCCATTTTCGTCCAATTAGATCTGTAATGGTTCCAACTAGAATAGCACCAATAAACATCCCAAATAAAGCATAGCTGGCAATTGTTCCAGCGTGGGCTGGTGATAGTGCCCAGCTTTTGTCTTCTAGGAGCTTTGGCAGAACGGCGCCGTAAATACCTAAATCATATCCGTCAGCTAGAATGGCTAGCCAACAAATAAAAACAACAAGTTTTGTAATAGAACTTGAAAAGATAGTTTCTGTAGATTCTAGATGAGGTGGAGCAGAAGGTTGCATAGTATTCACTCCTTTTATTTGTAGATGAATATATTATTTTATTTTATTTAATGTTAATATTTCCCTGCGTATGTCGAAATTTATATGAAAAGGTGTCATGAAAAATAAAAAAGTTCAACAGGATTCCCGTTGAACTTTTTTGTTTTTTATTCGTTATCAACTCGCTTTAATGGTTGATCTGCTGGACCTTCCATAACATCCCCATCAATTGAAAAACGGGAACCGTGACAAGGGCAATCCCAAGTACAATCACCGCTATTCCATTCAACTTCACAGCCGAGGTGTGTGCAAGTTGTATCGACGATATGTAATTTTCCTTCTTTATCTTTATAAGCACCTGCTCGTTTACCGTTGACATGTACAACAGAACCTTCGCCAACTTCAAGATTTTCTGGCTTACGTAATGCGGTTTCAATTTTTCCTTCAATTAAGTGTTTAGCAACATCAATGTTCTGAGAGAGGAAAGTTTTTATATCCGGATTTGCATGAAAGCGTGATGGTGCAAACAGTTCTTTATATGGGCTGTGGACTTTTAGAATGGAGTCCTTCAGTAAATGAGCTGCTGCAGTTCCAGTCGTCATTCCCCATTTACGATATCCAGTTGCCACAAATATATTTGGATTCCTTTCGTTAATATGTCCGATATAAGGGAGTTTATCTAGCGTGATTAAATCTTGCGCTGACCATCTATAAGGAATTTCATCTACTCCAAAAGTAGATTCAGCAAAGGAATATAGTGCATCATAATGAAGCATCGTATTAATTCCTTGGCCTGTTTTATGGCTCTCTCCGCCAATCAATATCAACTTTTCTCCATTGCTTGTCGTATAACGTATGGAGCGTTTTGGATCATCGATACTTAAATACATGCCCCCTGGATAATCCGTTTTTGCTTTTATTGCGAGGGCGTAGGAGCGTTCTGCGTACATTCGCGTAAAGAAAAAGCTATTAGCATCATAAAAAGGAAAATGTGAACAAGAGACAATATATTTACAAGTGATGCGATGGTCACCCTTTGTAATTACTTGTGGATAATCTCCTTTTTCCACATCCATAGCTGTTGTTTGTTCATAAACTTTGCCACCCATCTCCACAAACTTTTCTAAAAGTGTTTTCAAATAAAGGAGGGGATGGAATTGTGCTTGATTTTTCATTACAAGTGCAGATTGTATTGGAATAGGAATCGATAGAGATTGAACATAGTCACAAGGTATATTTAATTTTTGATAAGCTTCATATTCTTTCGATAAATTTCTTAATCCGTTATCGGTAGTTGTATATAAATAGGAATCTTCATTTGAGAAATTACAGTCGATTTTATATGTTTGAACAGTTTCATTTATGAATTGTAGAGCATGATTATTTGATTCATAGTAAAGCCTGGCCTTTTCCACACCGAAATGATTTATTAATTCGTCGTAAATAAGATCATGTTGTGCTGTTACTTTCGCTGTTGTATGCCCAGTTGTTCCGTTTAAAATAAGACCAGAATCAATTAAAACAACGTCGATGCCTTCTTTTGCAAGTAAATAGGCAGTAGTAATACCTGTAATACCAGCACCGATAACAGCAACTTCTGTCTTTATATTTTCGGATAAATGAGGAAAAGTAGGAAATTGAGTAGATTCAATCCAATAGGATGATGGTAACTGCGGAAATGTGTCATCTGTCATTTTGAAAACCTCCAAATTAGAACAATTTTCCTTTTAATATTTCCATATTATATGGAATTCATGTATGTTGTTTTCGTAGCGTTCTATTTTTACTAAACGAAAGAAAAAATATTTTAATATAATTATTTTATTGGGGCAGTATGAAGAAGTAGGATTTATATAAAGATAAATTCAAGTGATTCCATTTGTTGATTACATAGAGAGTTCTTGAATAAGATAGAGTCTATGTTGTTTAAGTGGATATGTATATATAGCTGATAAAGCCTTATGAAATCTATGCTTTTTCTTTAGTGAAATAAAGTATAATTATAAAAATATAACCAACTTTTATTACTAGGTCATAAAAGTTGTTGACAATATAGAAATTCTATTGTTATGATTCATCATGTGGAAAGGTTGATAGAGAGTAAAGAGAGAAATGTTTTTCATTGATAATAAAAGCGAAAATTAAGTGACGATAGAGTGAGTATATTTTCCTTATGATAAATGCTTTTTGGATCACGTAGTAAAATCAATCTGGAAGCAAGAATTGATATATGCAAGTTGCGCGGGGCGCGGCATAAGAAAGGGGCAAAAGGATGAAGGAGCTTCATACGTTTGGGTGGTATGCAGCACGTGTAGCACCACATTTGCCGAAAAAAGCATTTAAACCAGTTCCTAATCGATTATTTGGTGGACTGGCTTATTTACTTGTGGCATTGGCTGGTTTAATAACGATCGGTGTATTTGAATTGAATGTGTGGGCAAATCTAGGAATTGCAATTGTTCTTGGATTATGTTTTGCTTCACTTGGATTTTTAGGACATGAAATTTTACATGGAACAGTTGTAAGAAAGGCATGGCTTCGTGATTTTTTAGGTGCGATAGCATTTATGCCATTATCAACTGGCCCAAAACTTTGGAGAAAGTGGCATAATGCAACGCATCATGTTCACACACAGCATGAAGATAATGATCCAGATGCATGGCCGACATTTGAGAAACTGAAAAAGAGTAAGTTTTTGAGTTGGGTATATCGCATGCCTCTTCATGTACGTTCATTCTTTAGTTTCCTGTCACTAACAATTCAATTTACGTTACATTCGACTCGAATGTTCTTTCATTTTATAAAAGAATTTAAGTCATCCAATCAAAAATCTGTATGGCTTCAACTTCTTTTGCCCTGGACAGTTTGGATTAGTTTATTGTTTATTATGGGACCTACAAAGTGGTTCTTTGCATACGTGATTCCGTTGTTAATTGCTAACTTTATTGTAATGGCGTATATCGCAACAAATCACCGCTTAAATCCTATTGTTCCAGTAAATGATCCTTTAGCAAACTGTTTATCAGTAACAGTACCGCGCTGGGTAGACGTTTTACATTTCAATTTCTCATACCATACAGAACATCATCTGTTTCCTGCTATGAGTTCTAAATACTATCCATTAGTAAAAGATAAAATTAAAGAAATGTGGCCGGAACGCTATCACGAAATGCCGATGACAAAAGCTTTGGCAGCACTTTGGAATACACCACGTGTGTATTATCACGGAAGTGAATTAGTTGATCCGCATAGGGAGCATTTCTATGGTTCTTTAGGAAATGGATTGGATCCTCATAATATTTCATATCGTGAGGAACATATAGAGGAAAAAGAGACTATAAAAAAAGTAAATCAATAATAGACATATTTTACGATGAAAAAGCAAGCTCTCTTAGAGCTTGCTTTTTGTTATAAAGAGACTTCTTTCTTGTTCTTCGTCTTGACCTGGACAGAGTTATTTTCTTTTCGTTGAAGTCGTTTTTCTAAAAGATTAACAAAATAAGTAAATAGAAGAACAAGTACGAGGTAATATAAACCAACAATTATGTATGTATCTAATTGTTGGAAGTTACTTGCAGCAATTGATAAACCTGATCCCCATAATTCGGACAATCCTACGTAAGCAACAAGAGAAGAATCTTTTAATCCAATAATAAATTGGTTCCCTAGAGGGGGAAGAGACAGACGAAATGCTTGTGGTAATATAATTCGGCGCATAGCTAAAGGGTAAGGCATACCTAAAGAGCGAGCAGCTTCCAATTGTCCACGGTCAACGGACTGAATGGATCCGCGGAAAATTTCAGTAATATATGCACCGTTATGGATTGCTAAAGCAATTGCTCCTGCCCAAAAAGGAGTGAAGACAATAATCGATGTAATACCGAAATAGAGAATGGCAATTTGAACAATTAAAGGTGTACCACGAATAATGGCGATATATACATGAGCAATACTATTTAAAATCTTATTGTTAGAGATTCGAAAAAAAGCGAATAGTAATCCAATTAGTGAACCAAGTAATAGGGATGTTAGTGTTAATTGTAATGTGACAATAGTAGCCTTTAAGAGTGTGGGATAAGTAGACATAAAAATTTCAAACATATGTGTCACCTCATATTGTATGGATTTTAGTAGGGAATGAAATACCCCACATAAAAAGTGGGGCATAATGTATGAAACATTTGACTAGCTAATTTACTTCGTTTTTTCCTCTTCACCGAGAATATTACGCCCAAACCATTTTTTACTGATCTTTTCATACGTACCATCTTTAATGATTTCATCTAAAGCTTTATTTACTTTCTCAACCATTTCTTTATCATCTTTACGAATAGCAATTCCCATTTCATCAAGATTTAATGGTTTTCCAGCTTCTTTTATATTTGATTTACCTTCTTTGATCATACGTAAACCGACCATTTGATCAGTGATTACTGCATCAATACGTCCAGGCTCTAAGTCCATAAGTGCAGTAATATCGCTATCATATTCTGTGATTTGATCTGTATGTTTTGCAACAAGGTCTTTAAAGGTACTAGCTTTTACAACACCAATTTTCTTACCTTTCAAATCTTCTGGAGAAGAGATAGATGTATTCTTTTTAGCCACAAAAATTTGGGCACCAGAACGATAATAAGGATTGGAGAAACTAACAGCTTTTAAGCGTTCTTCTGTAATTGCCATACTGCCCAATATAGCATCATATTTTTTCGATTGTAGACCTTGAATTAGCGTTTCCCATGGATTTGTAATAGGAGTGGGTTTCATATTCATTTTTTTCGCAAGTGCCTCACCAATTTCCACATCAAAACCGGCAAGCTTTCCGTCATTTTCTTTATAGTTAAAAGGTTTATATAAGCCACTCATCGCATAACGAAATTCTTTTTCACCATTTGAAGAAGTAGTAGCACTTTCCTTACTACAGGCTCCTAGTATGAAGGATGTACATAATGTAATACTCGCAACAATGGTTAATAGTTTTCTTTTCATAAAACCCCTCCTATATATTGATCATACGGATGGTTTTAAGTATGTTACTGAGATATTTTATTTGGACAATTAGTTGTGCACCGTATGGATGTATTTCTTTTCATTTGAAACAGAAGTTACATTATAAAACGTTGCGTAAAAATTGTTTTGCTCGTTCATGTGATGGAGCTGAAAAGAATTGTGCTGGCGGAGCGTCCTCTACAATCTTTCCGTCATCCATAAATATGACGCGATCAGCTACATCTCTTGCGAAATTCATTTCATGAGTAACAATAATCATGGTCATTCCTTCTTCAGCAAGTTCTTTCATAACTTGCAATACTTCTCCAACAAGTTCAGGGTCTAAGGCTGAGGTAGGTTCATCAAATAGCATAATTTTAGGGTTCATAGCGAGAGCTCGTGCAATCGCAACGCGTTGTTTTTGACCACCTGAAAGTAGGTGAGGAGTTACATCCGCCTTATCTTGTAGGCCGACTTTTTGTAGGAGTTGATTCCCAACATCCTTCGCGTCTGCCGTCTCCAATTTTTTTACGTGAATAGGTGCTTCTATGATGTTTTCTAGTGAGGTCATATGAGGAAAGAGGTTAAAGTGTTGAAAAACCATACCGACATTTTCACGGACTTTGTTTAAATTTGAATGCTTCGGATCAATTCGTTCACCTTGTAAGTGAATTTCACCTTCATCGTACATTTCTAAAAAGTTAAGACAGCGAAGTAATGTACTTTTGCCGGAACCACTGGCACCGATTAAAACAACAACTTCTTTTTCTTTTACTTCTAAATCAATTCCTTTTAAAACATCAAGTGAGCCAAATGATTTTACTAGATTTCGAACTTGAATCATACAAAACCCCCAGTCAAAAATATATTTTACAAATGTTGCCCCTTATTTCTGTTATTAGTCATAAATTGTCAGAATCCTTTATTTTTTTGACGGAATTTGATATTCAAGGGAATTATGATTTTTAAAATCTCTATATCTTTCTATAATGAAAATATGGATAATGATATATAGGTAGCACTTATATTGCTTATAAGAAGGGGGAAAGAAGAGATGGAAAAAGAAAGGAAGACATTTTCCTTTGGCTTACGTACACAACTTATGCTATTCACTACAGTTTTAGCTTTAATTACATATTCAACAAGTTTATTTTTTATTTACGTTATATATGATTATTTTCAAAGTTATGTAAGTCAAACTGTTTATAATATTATCGTTATGTTATTAGGTGTAGTATGGTCTGGAATTTTAGCGTATGGGGCAGCAATATTTTTAATTAAACCACTTCGAAAGTTGGAAGAAGCAGCAAGGAAAGCGGCTGATGGTGATATTCGTGAAGATGTCCCGTTGCCAAAAGTAGATGATGAGATTAAATCTTTAAGTGTTGCATTTAATATGATGCTCGAGAACTTAAGAGGTATGGTAAAAAATATTGATACTACATTTTCGTATACAAATAATCAAGTTCAGCAAATTAGAAGACAAACAGGGGAAGCGACAAAGCAAGCACGCGGTGTGTCTGAAACTCTTGCAGAGATTTCTTCTGGCGCCGAGCAATCAGCAGCTTCCATTCAGGCGATTGTTTCAACTGTCGATACAACAACCTCTATTGCGAGTGAAGTAGAAGAAAAAGCAAAAAAGTCCGACGAATTGTCTTTAGAAATGGTTCAAGCTTTAGGACAAAGTACACGTGTCTTTACTTCTTTAATTCAAGGCATTCAAACATTGGCAAAAGAGAATGAAGATTCGATGCAAAATGTACAGAAGTTAGAAGAACGAATGAAACAAGTAGAACATATTGTTTCTGTTGTGAGTGAGATTGCTAGTCAAACGAATTTATTAGCATTAAATGCTTCTATTGAGGCAGCTCGTGCTGGAGAGCATGGAAGGGGCTTTGCAGTTGTAGCTGAAGAAGTACGTAAACTTGCTGATGAAAGCGATCATTCTGCAAGAAATATATCGCAGTTATTACGAAATATGCAAGAGGAAGTGCAACAAGTCGCATTGAAAATGACGGAGCAAGTGAAAACAGCTAAAGAAGAGGCAAAACGAGGAGAAGCTACTGAATTAATTTTAAAAGAAATGTCATCAAGTGTTATGGAAGTAGCCGATACAACCAAGCAAATTAGTAGTTATATGAATGAACAAGTGAGTCATATTCATCAAACAGGAGCACAAACAAAGGCTGTAGCAGCAATTGCGGAAGAAACGTCAGCTGGTTCACAAGAAGTGGCACGTGTGACATTGCAACAGTCTAAAAATATGATAGCAATCGATCAATTATTAAAAGACTTAGAGATGCAATCAGCGGATTTGAAACAAACGATTGAACGATTTTCAATGTAAAAGGGAAGAACAGAATGCTGTTCTTCTCTTTTTTTAGCTAGATTTAATATCTACAGTTAAAAAGTATAAACTATGAACGTTTCCGCAACATTCTTTTCTGTCCCTTTCGGATGAAAATTATAGCGAGCTATAATATTAAAAGGGGTGTCTTTTATGAAAAAAGAAAAAAGACAACGATTAATTAAACAATTTGTAAAGGAGTATGAAATAGAGAAGCAAGAAAGATTAGTAGAATTGTTAGCAAAAAAAGATGTATTAGTAACACAAGCTACAGTTTCTCGAGATATTCGTGAGTTAAACTTAACGAAGGTACCTTCTCAAGAAGGATTAATGATATATAAATTTTTCTCAGAAGAGCATTTACAAACTGATATAAAGTTAAAGAAAAAATTACGAGAGGTTGTTGTAAAAATTGATTGTGTAGATCAATTAATGGTTATTAAAACATTACCCGGTAATGCACATGTTATTGGTGCTTTGTTTGATGAGTTAGATTGGAAAGAAAAAATAGGATGTATATGTGGAAATGATACATGCCTTATAATTTCTCAGTCGAAATCAGATAGGGAGATTTTAGAAGAAAGGTTAAATTTAATTATTTAGATGCAAAATCCTGTTTTTAATAAAAATTAAAAACAGGATTTTTTTAAAAATACGGAAGTTAAATATTCAGCATATATGCGTAATATATGTATTTTTTTATTGAAAAAGCGGGATGGAATGTTATAAAAATACAAATTTATATGATTTTAAAAAAATAACTTGTTTAATATTTCACAATGATAATGTGGATGTTTTCACAAATATGAAAGCGCGTAGCATTTATTATGTACTTGTAAGACATCAAACATATTTAAAAGGAGGTACAACAAATGAAGCATCCGATACATGTTACTTCAGAAATTGGGGAATTACAAACAGTTTTATTAAAACGACCTGGTAAAGAAGTGGAAAACTTAACGCCAGATTATTTGCAACAATTATTATTTGACGATATTCCATACTTACCAATTATTCAAAAAGAGCATGATTATTTTGCACAAACATTACGCAATCGGGGTGTTGAAGTTCTTTATTTAGAAAAACTAGCTGCTGAGGCATTAGTAGATAAAAAACTTCGAGAAGAATTTGTTGATCGTATTTTAGAAGAAGGACAGGCTGACGTAAATGTTGCACATCAAACTTTAAAAGAATATTTACTTTCCTTTTCAAATGAAGAATTAATTCAAAAAATTATGGGTGGTGTACGGAAAAACGAAATTGAAACAAGTAAGAAGACACATTTATACGAATTAATGGAAGATCATTATCCATTTTACTTAGACCCAATGCCTAATTTATATTTTACTCGTGATCCAGCAGCTAGCGTGGGCGATGGTTTAACGATAAATAAGATGAGAGAACCGGCGCGTAGACGTGAATCATTATTCATGGAGTACATCATTAAATATCATCCAAGATTTGCAAATCACAATGTGCCAATTTGGCTAGATCGTGATTATAAGTTTCCAATTGAAGGTGGCGATGAGCTAATTTTAAATGAAGAAACAATTGCAATTGGAGTATCTGCCCGTACGTCAGCTAAAGCAATTGAACGTTTAGCTAAAAATCTTTTTAGCCGACAAAATAAAATTAAGAAAGTGTTAGCAATAGAAATTCCAAAATGCCGAGCATTTATGCATTTAGATACAGTGTTTACAATGGTTGATTATGACAAGTTTACAATTCACCCAGCCATTCAAGGGCCAAAAGGAAATATGAATATTTATATTTTAGAAAAAGGTCCAGATGCGGAAAATCTTAAAATTACACATCGTACTTCTTTAATGGAAGCATTAAAAGAGGTATTAGGTTTAAGTGAATTAGTTCTTATTCCTTGTGGAGGAGGAGATGCAATTGCTTCCGCCCGTGAACAATGGAATGACGGTTCTAATACATTAGCAATTGCGCCAGGTGTAGTTGTTACATATGATCGCAACTATGTATCCAATACTTTATTAAGGGAGCATGGTATAGAAGTCATTGAGGTGCTAAGTTCGGAATTATCTCGTGGTCGTGGGGGTCCACGTTGCATGAGTATGCCAATTGTTCGTAAAGATATTTAGTATAAATAACGGAGAAAGTAGGGATGAAGTATGTTAATGACTAGACCAAATTTAAAAGGAAGAAGTTTTCTAGCTGAAAAAGATTTTACACAAGAAGAATTATTATATTTTCTAGATTTAGCAGCAGAATTAAAAGAGAAAAAGAAAAACGGTGTCCCACATCATTATTTAGAAGGTAAAAATGTAGCGCTATTATTTGAAAAAACCTCTACTCGTACGCGATGTGCATTTACAGTAGCATGTACGGATTTGGGGGCGAACCCTGAATATTTAGGGAAAGGTGATATTCAGCTTGGGAAAAAAGAATCCGTAGAGGATACAGCAAAAGTTTTAGGACGCATGTTTGACGGAATTGAGTTTCGTGGATTTAATCATGAAACTGTAGAATCTTTAGCACAAAATTCTGGTGTGCCGGTTTGGAATGGATTAACAGATATGTGGCATCCAACACAAACACTTGCAGATTTATTAACAATTAGAGAACATGTAGGGAAATTAGAAAATGTGAAGCTCGTTTACGTTGGAGATGGACGAAATAATGTTGCTAATAGCTTACTAGTTGGTGGAGCGATCGTTGGAATGGATGTACGTATTTGTACACCGGAATCTTTATGGCCAGAGCAAGAAGTAATTGATTTAGCAAAAAAATATAATGAACAGGTAATGATAACAAGTAATGTGGAAGAAGCTGTTGCGAATGCAGATGTAATTTATACAGATGTATGGGTGTCTATGGGTGAGGAAGAAAAATTTGCTGAACGTGTCGAGTTATTGAAACCTTATCAAGTAAATATGAAAATGATTAAAGAAACAGGAAATGAAAATGTGATTTTCTTACATTGTTTACCCGCATTCCATGATGTTGAAACGATGTATGGTGAGGAAGTTTATGAGAAATATGGGTTGAGGGAAATGGAGGTAACTGACGAAGTATTCCGCAGTAAACATTCAAAAGTATTTGATCAGGCTGAAAATAGAATGCATACAATTAAAGCGGTTATGGCAGCTACTTTAGGAAACATGGAGTAAAGAAGAAAGGGAGTCTTCCTTTCTTCTTTCTCCTCCTTTAGACACTATCATTCACTATGGCTTTCGTATTGTTATTGCAATTAAAGAGAGGTGAGTGGAATGGATGAAGATAAGAAATTAGGGTTGTTTACATTAACGGCGCTTGTAGTGGGGTCTATGATTGGCGGTGGAGCATTTAATTTAGCAAGTGATATGGCAAAAGGTGCTGGTGCTGGTGCTGGAGCCATTATTATTGGTTGGGTTATAACAGGAATTGGGATGATTGCGCTTGGATTATCTTTTCAAAATCTAACTGTAAAACGGCCAGATTTAGATGGCGGTATTTTTAGCTATGCAAAAGCAGGATTTGGTAATTTCATGGGATTTAATAGTGCGTGGGGATATTGGCTATCTGCCTGGCTTGGTAATGTAGCTTACGGTACATTATTGTTTTCTTCATTAGGGTATTTCTTCCCCATCTTTGAAGGCGGTCAAAATGTAGCATCCATTATTGGTGCAAGCGTATTATTATGGTGTGTTCACATGTTAATTTTACGTGGAGTTCAATCAGCAGCACTTGTGAATTTAGTAACTACAATCGCAAAATTAGTACCTGTATTTGTATTTATTGTTATAGGAATCTTCGCGTTTCATATTGATACGTTTCTAGATGGATTTTGGGGACAAACTGGTTCTTTTTCATGGGGAGCGGTTGGCAGCCAAGTTAAAAGTACAATGCTTGTAACTTTATGGGTGTTTATTGGCGTAGAAGGGGCTGTTGTTTTATCTAGTCGAGCAAAAAATAGAAGTGATGTAGGGAAAGCAACGGTTATTGGCTTAATTGGTACACTCATCATTTACATTTTAATTACATTACTGTCTCTTGGACTTATGCAGCAAGCAGATATTGCTAATTTGAAAAATCCGTCTATGGCTTATTTATTTGAAAGTGTTGTTGGAAAATGGGGGGCTATCTTTATTAATTTAGGTTTAGTCATCTCTGTATTAGGTGCTTGGTTAGGCTGGACTTTACTCGCATCTGAAATTCCATATTTGGCGGCTAAAGACGGAGTATTTCCAAAATGGTTTGCAAAAGAAAATAAAAATAAGGCTCCAATAAATTCATTATGGATAACAAATGGCTTAATTCAAATGTTCTTATTAACATTCGTGGTTTCCGATCAGGCGTATAACTTTGCATTCTCTTTAGCATCTTCAGCTATTTTAATCCCATATGCTTTTTCAGCATTTTATCAACTGAAGCATAGCTTAAAGTCTGAAGAAGTGGATCGAAATAAAAATATAATAATTGGTTTGATAGCAAGTATTTATGGTGTGTGGTTAGTTTATGCAGCTGGTTTAGAGTATTTATTATTAACAATGACTTTATATGCGCCAGGTATTTTTATTTTTTACAATGTTCAAAAGCGAAAGAGTTCGAAGCAAATATTTACTCGAGTGGAATTAGCATCATCGGTAGCAATTGGTGCTTTAGCATTCTTTGCGATTTATGGATTAATTACAGGCAGTATTACTTTATAAAGCGCTGTGAAAGCGAAATTAACTGGAGGGCTGAAATATGGCACGAAGAAAAATTGTAGTTGCACTAGGGGGAAATGCGATACAGTCTGGAAAAGCTACTGCAGGGGCACAGCAAGAAGCATTAGAAAAAACAGCGGAACAACTTGTAAAAATAATGGAAAATGATGTAGATATAGTAATTGCGCACGGAAATGGCCCGCAAGTGGGGAATATTTTATTACAGCAAAAAGCTGCAGAAACGGAAAAGACACCTGCAATGCCATTAGATACTTGTGGTGCAATGAGCCAAGGGATGATTGGATATTGGATGGAAAATGCGATTGAAAAGGCATTGAAAAAACGGAATATAAAAAAAGACGTAGCAACGGTTATAACACGCGTTGTCGTGGATGAAAAAGATGAGGCATTTAAAAACCCAACTAAACCAATTGGTCCTTTTTATACAGAAGAAGAGGCCAGAAGATTAATGGAAGAAACAAAAGCAGTGTTTAAAGAAGATGCTGGCAGAGGGTGGAGACGTGTTGTTCCATCACCGAAGCCTGTAAGTATTCATGAGCATAAAGTAATTAATTCTCTAGTTGAGGATGGAAATATAGTGATAGCTGTTGGTGGTGGTGGAATTCCAGTAATTGATTCCGAAGAAGGGTTAAAAGGAACTGAAGCGGTTATCGATAAAGATTTCGCTGCGCAGAAATTAGCTGAATTAGTAGATGCCGATACGCTCGTAATTTTAACTGCAGTTGATCATGTGTATGTAAATTATAATCAACTGAATCAAAAGAAATTAGAGCATGTCACAGTGAATCAATTAGAAGAATACATTGAAGAAAAACAATTTGCTGCGGGAAGTATGCTTCCAAAAATTGAAGCTGCTATTAATTTTGTTAATACAAATCCAAAAAGAAAAACAATTATTACGTCTTTAGAAAAAGTATATGAAGCACTAGAAGAAAAAGCTGGTACTATTATTTCTAAACAGAATGTATGCATGTATGTTTAAATAATTATGTACGCTATTTATTAGTAAAAAAAGAATGGAGTTAGTAACTTCATTCTTTTTATTTATTAATATTTTTTGTACTCATTGTTCATAAAGTTTTCATGATGAAATCCGAATATACAAGTTAATTATGATAAAATTTAATTTGAATACGCTTTCTTGATTTTTCGCTCCAACATACAGCAAGAGAGAGGGAATTTTATGAATAGACGGAACGTAGTTAAAGATTTAAAGCAATTTGAATTATTTGCTCATTTAACAGAAAAGAAATTGAAAGGTTTGACGGAGTTTGTCTATTGGCGAACTTATAAAAAGGGTCAATTTTTATTTTTAGAAGGGGATTCAAGAGAAAGAATTTACTTCATGTTAGATGGTTTTGTAAAGTTAGAGCGGGTAAATCAAAGTGGAAATTTATTATATGATGACTATGTAAAGCGGTATTCTATTTTTCCTTATGGTGGTATGTTTACAGACAGAGGATATAACTATACGGCAGAAGCGATGACAGATGTAGAAGTATATTATATTCCGACAGTAATTTTCGAAGATATGGTAAAATCTAGTAGGACGCAATTAATGTACGTTGTTCAGCAACTATCATCGATATTAAAACTAAACGAAAATCGAGTGCAAAATATTACAATTCCTAATGCACAAGATCGGGTCATTCAAACATTAAATTATTTAATGCAGGATTTAGGAGAACAGAGTGGCGAAACAATTGTAATTTCATGCCCACTTACAACAATTGAAATATCGAAAATATCTGGTACGTCTCGAGAGACGGTTAGCGGCGTATTAAAACAATTAAAAAATGATAGTATTGTTACAATTCTGGATAAAAAAATTACAATACATAACCCAACATATTTTGAGGAGATCTCTATGTGAAAATTGCATATTGATTTTCTAATTCACATTGTATATTAATAAGGTTCTTTATATATTTATAAGGAACTTTTTTACGTTATCCTCTATAAAATGATTGTATAGTATGGTAATAATAGCTAAAATCGATAATAAAAAAGCAAAGGGAAGGGGAGAAGGAATGGTTCGAGTTGAGTATGATCGATTAGTAGCTATTTGTTACAGTATAGGGGTTTTGTTATTATTAAAAATTCCAAACGATAATGAATTAATTGGGGAAAAACTATTCAATTTCTATAAGATTCCGGTATATACATATATTTATATGGATTATAAAGTTTCAAATATATTAATTGTTTCTTTCGTACTACATGTAATCGCATTTATATTATTTGTAAAATGGCTAGTAAAAAAGAAATCTAGTACATTTAGAACAATGAATAAGATAAAAGTAGTAGGCATTAGTATTTTGATTTTAATGATGCCGTTTATTCTAAATAACATCCTCCATACATTGAATAAAACATGGTACTACGCAGGAAAAACAGGGGTAGAGGCGATAGAATATAAAAAAGAAGATAGTCAGTGTAGAATGGAGAAAAATGGAGAGGATATCGAACAAAAGTGCATTGTGACTTTAAAAAATTATCGTAATCATTCACAAGCATTAAAAGTTGTTTTATATGATAATGTAAACGAGAATTCAAAAGGTTATCCAGTACCGAAACCAGTCTATTTACAAAAACATGAGACAAAGCAATTCGAATTTCAAATTCCTGTTGCTTATAATAGCGGTATTGAAAAAGATAAAGTATCAAACATTAAATTACATTCATTGCATAAAAATGATGAGAAATACAATTAATCCGTAATTGAAAGTTTATGAGTAGGAGCAATAATTTGAAACGATATAGAAAATCAACTTGAATCATCCAACATGCTGTGAGGTAACGGCATATTGGATGATTTTTTATTTTATCCCCTTTTTTACGTATGAAAGGGTGGGATACTTTGTTGAAAACGAAAAACATTGCAAGAGTCATATACTGTCTTCACTTTACGCAACCTTTGAAAATTAGAGCCATAATAACTAGTTTGCCAATTTTTTATGTCGATATCGGGCCAATTGACATAGTCTCCTAGTGTGTAAGGATCTAAGCTTTCCCGTAAATCTTTAACCCAGCGTATATTTCGGTTTTCTTCATCATCGCATTTCCAAGAGGTAATATATTCTTGAGCAATAATTGCCTTGCGGTGGAAATAGGCTGTTTCATTAGGGGAAATGTTTTCTACAGCACCTATGAGTGATTGGTGCCAAATACTCGCATCTTTATTTGGTGCATGAGAAAGAAAATGTTGCATGATTTGAATGCCTTTAAGGGGAATCGTTTTATATACATAGGAACCAGAGCGCTTAAATTTTTCAGGGATATTACCGCTATTAAAGAATTGAACAGCCTTTATATAAGGAACTTCATCTATAAAGAGAGAGGGGTTACCAGTTTCAAGAAGAGGAGATAATAGAGGATAGAGTTCAGAGGGAGAGCCAACAAATTCACCCTTCACCTCGATTTTATTTCGTTGTTTGGAGAATAATTCAATTGATGAAGTGAGACGTTCATCTATATAAGGTGCCCAGTTTTGCCAAGCTTGAAATGCAGCAATAAAGTCTTCCCATTCCCATGTAATCGAGAAAATTGAGACGTTTTTTATAGGATGGACCCGAAAAGTTAAGGAAGTAACAATCCCGAAATTCCCACCCCCACCGCCGCGGCATGCCCAAAAAAGGTTAGGGTTTTCTTGTTCATTTGCACGAATGAGTTTTGCACCAAATTTTCCGCACGCTTGTACCATTTCGACTTCTAATAATTGATCACATGTTAGTCCAAATAAGCGTGAAAGCATGCCGATGCCACCGCCAAGTGTTAATCCAACGATACCAACACTTGCACTTGTGCCAGCTGGTATTGTAACACCGTGTTTCCAAAGTTCTTTATAAACAGTGCCAAGATTTGCACCCGCTTCAATTGTTGCTGTTAATTTCCCTGTATTAACCGTAATTTGCTTCATTTCACTCACATCAATAATAAGTCCTCGATTTAAAAGAGAGAAATTTTCATAGCTATGACGTCCGCTTCTTAAGCGAAATGGTACATGATGCTCACGTGCCCACTTTAAGGCGTTACACACATCATTTTTATTTTGACAAAAAACAATAGTACAAGGGAGTTTTGGAATACTTAAATTTAAATTCATTCGGGCTATGTCATACCCGGGATCCGAAGGAACGACGATACGACCAGTTAATTTTGTTTGTTTCAATTTGTATCTCCTTTCTGAAATAATATGAGCTTGTATTAGTATATGAAGAGTGTGTTTAACGCGTATGGACAAGAAGAAGAGAAGTGTTAGATTTATCCTGCTAGTTGTGAGCAGTAAGACCCCCACCTCAAAATCTGGCTGAAGCAAAGAAGTTAGATGAAAATCAGGATGCTCGTAAAAGTACGATTGGTGGGGGCTAATAATCAGTGGGGAATGGACACCCCCCACTGATTAAAGTTTCATTTTACCTTTGCGAGAAATAAATAAAGCATAAGAATAAGGAATCTACATGGAGTTCAATGAAAACAGTTGCAAACTCTCCATATTTTGTTATGATAGTGTTACGAAAACGTTTGCATAAAAAATAGAGATGCAAAAGGAGAGAGTTATTATGAAGAAAACATGGTGGAAAGAAGCAGTTGCTTATCAAATTTATCCACGTAGCTTTATGGATTCAAATGGTGATGGTATTGGAGATTTACAAGGTATTATTGCAAAACTGGATTATTTAAAAGATTTAGGTATAGATGTAATTTGGATTTGTCCAATGTATAAGTCACCTAATGATGATAATGGTTATGATATTAGTGATTATCAAGACATTATGGATGAGTTTGGTACAATGGCAGATTTTGATGCTTTACTAGATGAAGTTCATAAGCGTGATATGAAGCTTATTATTGATTTAGTTATTAATCATACGAGTGATGAACATCCATGGTTTATTGAATCGCGTTCATCTAAAGACAATCCGAAGCGTGATTGGTATATTTGGCATGATGGTAAAGATGGTGCGGAACCAAACAACTGGGAAAGTATTTTTAATGGTTCGGCATGGGAATACGATGAAGTAACAGGACAATATTATTTACATTTATTCTCACGTAAACAACCAGATTTAAACTGGGAGAATAAAGAAGTTCGCGAAGTGTTATACGATACGGTTAATTGGTGGCTTGATAAAGGAATTGATGGTTTCCGTGTGGATGCGATCAGTCATATTAAGAAAGAAGATGGCCTCAAGGATATGCCAAATCCAAAAGAATTAAAATATGTGCCATCTTTTGATAAACATATGAATGTGGATGGTATTCAACCTTTATTAGAAGAGTTAAAAGAAAATACATTTTCTAAGTACGATATTATGACTGTTGGTGAAGCTAATGGCGTTAAAATTGAAGATGCTGAGCTTTGGGTTGGAGAAGAGCAAGGTAAATTCAATATGGTATTCCAATTTGAGCATTTAAGCTTATGGGATGCAGAAAAGAAGAAAGATCTTGATGTTGTTGAGTTGAAAAAAGTATTAACAAAGTGGCAAAAAGGTTTAGAAAATAAGGGATGGAATGCTTTATATATTGAAAATCATGATAAGCCACGTATTGTGTCTACTTGGGGAAATGATAAAGAATATTGGCGTGAAAGTGCAACGGCTTTAGGAGCGATGTATTTCTTTATGCACGGCACACCGTTTATTTATCAAGGACAAGAAATTGGTATGACAAATGTTCAGTTCCCAAATATTGAAGATTACGATGATGTAGCAATTAAAAATTTATATCGTGAGAAAATTGCAGAGGGCGTATCACATCAAGATATGATGGAAATTATATGGGCTTCTTGCCGCGATAATTCACGTACACCTATGCAGTGGAACGATGAAATGAATGCTGGCTTCACAACAAGTACACCTTGGTTTAGCATGAATCCAAATTACAAAGAAATTAATGTTGAAAAGCAAAAAAATGAAGAAAAGTCTATTTTCAATTTCTATAAGAAAATGATTGCCTTGAAAAAAGAGCACGATGTACTGAACTACGGTACGTACGATTTACTATTAGAAGACGATCCACAAATTTATGCATATACACGTACGCTACAGGATGAAAAAGTCATTGTAATTAGTAATATCTCAAAAGAGGAATCTGTGTATAATGAGAGTTTATTTGCATTAGAACGCAAACGTTTGCTTTTAAATAACTATGAAGTTACGGAACATGAACAAATAACTACAATCACGTTGAAACCTTATGAAACAAGGGTTTATCGCATTTTATAATGAAAAAGGATGCTCTTTGAGCATCTTTTTTTATGAAAAAAAATAAATTTCTATTGCAATGTGAAAACGCTTTTATTAAAATAGATTTATGAAAACGGTTGCGTAAAGAGAAAAAGAAACATAAGGAATCGTTTTCATAAGAGAAACAGAAATTATAATTTAAATCATTATGTTGTTATAAATAAAGGGGAGGAAAAACAGATGAAAATTACGTCTTTTGATTTTTGGCAAAAGTTCGGGAAAGCGTTACTAGTTGTTGTAGCTGTAATGCCAGCAGCTGGTTTAATGATTTCCATCGGTAAGTTAATTGGGATGTCTGCTGGGGATGTTAACGCAGTTCATACCATTGCTCGAGTAATGGAAGACATCGGTTGGGCAATTATTACAAATCTACACATCTTATTCGCAGTAGCAATTGGGGGATCTTGGGCGAAGGATCGAGCAGGTGGTGCATTTGCAGCACTATTAGCATTCGTTTTAACAAACAGAATTACAGGAGCTATATTTGGCGTAAACGCTCAAATGTTAACGGATTCAAAAGCGACAGTTTCTTCATTTTTAGCAGGAGATTTACTTGTAAAAGATTACTTTACTTCTGTACTTGGTGCACCAGCATTAAACATGGGAGTTTTCGTAGGGATTATCACAGGTTTCTTAGGAGCTACTTTATATAACAAATACTACAATTATAATAAACTGCCACAGGCATTAGCATTCTTTAATGGAAAACGATTCGTACCATTCGTTGTAATTGTTTGGTCTACAGTCACTGCGATTGTATTATCACTTGTATGGCCATTTATCCAAAGTGGATTAAATGAATTTGGTCGCTGGATTGCAGCATCTAAAGATAGTGCACCAGTTATTGCACCGTTTGTATATGGAACGTTAGAACGTTTATTATTACCATTTGGATTACATCATATGTTAACAATTCCGATGAACTACACAGAGCTAGGCGGAACATATACGATGTTAACTGGCTCAAAGGTTGGACAAATTGTAGCGGGACAAGATCCGTTATGGCTTGCATGGATTACAGATTTAAATAACTTATTAGCAAATGGAGATACGAAAGCATATAACGATTTATTAAATAACGTTGTACCAGCTCGTTTCAAAGCTGGACAAGTTATCGGCTCAACGGCAGCGTTAATGGGGATTGCGTTTGCGATGTTCCGTAATGTTGATAAAGAAAAACGTGCAAAATATAAACCAATGTTCTTATCAGCTGCATTAGCAGTATTCTTAACAGGTGTAACAGAACCAATTGAATTCATGTTCATGTTTATTGCACCAGTATTATATGTTGTGTATGCAATTACAACAGGACTTGCATTCGCATTAGCGGATTTAATTAATTTACGTGTTCATGCATTTGGATTTATTGAGTTAATTACACGTACACCAATGATGATCAATGCAGGTTTAACGAGAGATTTAATCAACTTTGTCATTGTTTCATTAGTGTTCTTCGGCCTTAACTTTACGTTATTCAACTTCTTAATTAAAAAATTCAATTTACCAACGCCAGGGCGTGCAGGTAACTATATTGATAATGAAGATGAGTCAACAGAAGGAACAGGAAATGTACAAGATGGTTCATTAGCAACAAAAGTTATTGATTTATTGGGCGGAAAAGATAATATTGCTGACGTAGATGCTTGTATGACACGTTTACGTATAACAGTAAAAGATTTAGATGTTGTTGCACCAGAAGCACAATGGAAACAAAATGGTGCTTTAGGACTTATTGTTAAAGATAAAGGTGTACAAGCCGTATATGGCCCGAAAGCTGACGTATTAAAGTCAGACATTCAAGATATGTTAGGTGCGTAATAATATGAAATTGCTAACTTTAAATTGTCACTCTTGGCAAGAAGAGAATCAAATTGAAAAAATAAAGTATCTTGCTAAAGCAATTCAAGAAGAAGATTATGATGTGATCGCATTGCAAGAAGTAAGTCAGTCTATACAAGCTGAAAATGTATGCGGTAACAAGAAAAAAGATAATTTTGGGCTTTTACTGCTAGAAGAGTTAAGAGCATTAAATGTAAAAGAATACAATATTATTTGGGATTTCTCTCATATTGGATATGATGTGTACGAAGAAGGATTAGCAATTATAACAAAGCACAACATTGTAAAGGAAGATACGTTCTTTGTCTCAGAAAATAAGGATACAACGTATTGGAAAACACGCAAAATTGTAAGTGCAACAATTGCTTATAATGATAAGAATATAACGTTTTATTCTTGCCATCTCGGTTGGTGGAATGATGAAGAAGAATCATTCAAAGACCAAGTTGATCGTTTAATGGAGCGTGTAAATAGCAATGAACTTTCCTTCTTAATGGGTGATTTTAATAACAATGCTCGTTTGGAAGGAGAGGGTTATGAGTATACGATGCAAAAAGGTTTATATGACACATATGAACTAGCGATAGAGAAGGATGAAGGAACAACTGTCCAAGGAGAGATTGCTGGTTGGGATGAAAATAAACAAAACTTACGAATCGACCTAATATTAAGCAATCGAAGTAAAACAGTTAATTCTTCAAAAGTCATTTTTAATGGAACAAATCGAAATGTAATTTCTGATCATTTCGGTGTAGAAGTACAATTAGATATATAATAGAAGAAACCCTCACAGATAATGAAAAGCTGGGAGGGTTTTTTGATAAATACAAGTATTCCCAAGAGAAAATACTTGTATTTTTTATGACATTTCCTATATATTTGTTATTATTGAATGTAAAACTAATTTGGTCATTTTGTATGCATACTTTTTTTACTTCGTTATATAATGAAGTAAGTGAAATATTTAATGGGAAAAATAGTATGTTTTCGTTTAATCCACGATGTAGAAAGTGATATAATTGCAAAATGTATGTATCATTTTCCAAAGAAAGAAAAATATATAATTAGGTGATTGCTTATATGAAACAGATTTGGCGTATTTATAAGACAGATTTACGGAATGTAGCCAAACATTGGGCTGCAATTGTTATTGTTTTAGGGTTAATGATTTTACCATCGTTATATGCATGGTTTAACATTAAAGCTTCTTGGGATCCTTACGGAAATACGAAAGGAATCCAGATTGCAGTTTCTAACCAAGATGTTGGATCAAATTTAAGAGGGAAAGATATTAACATCGGGAAAGAAATTGTAGATTCACTTAAGAAGGACAAAAATTTTGGATGGAAGTTTGTCGATGAAAAGCAAGCAATTTATGGAGTAGAGCGTGGAGATTATTCCGCAAGTATTACTATTCCAAAAGATTTTTCTGAAAAGATTGCAACAGTCTTGAATGAAAACCCACAGAAACCAGAACTTGATTACTATGTAAATGAAAAAGTAAATGCGATTGCACCGAAAATTACAGCTAAAGGTGCATCAGGTCTTACAGAAGAGGTTAGTAAAAACTTTGTTAAAACAGCAAACGGTGAGATTTTTGAAATCTTCAATGACCTTGGAATCGATTTAGAAACTAACTTACCAAGCATCGAGAAAGTAAAAGATCTTGTATTTAAATTAGAAGCGCAGTTCCCAGAAATGAATACACTTGTGGATAAGGCATTAGATGATGCGACTCGGGCAGAAGATGTTGTGAAAGTAGCACAGAAAGAGTTGCCAGTTGTAGAAAGTGTTATTAATGATGGGCAAGAAGCGTTAGGGAATTTAGATAAATTCTTTGCGAGAAATGATGAAACATTGAAACGTGCTCCAGGAACTATTAAGAATAATTTAATTGTAATGCAACAAGGTTTAGATAGTGCGGCAGCAATTACGGATTTCTTAAAAAATCCATCATTTGATTCTAATCTGACACTTCCAGATCCGGCTAAATTCCCAGTGTTGCCTAATATAACTATTCCGCAAGTACCACAAATACCAGAAATTCCAGCGTTACCGCAAGTGAATGGTGAGGGGTATAAAAATATTGCTAAAAATATTGATCAAACTGTAAATAATGTTTTTAGTTCGATACGTGTCGGAACAACTTATGCACAAGGTGTTATAAACGGGTTGCAAAATGGTAATTTGGATCCGGAAAAAGCGAAACAAGATCTTAATAAGGTTTCTGAGACGCTGCAAGGTCGAGCAGATAGTGTTTCATATTTAATTGATGTCTTTACTAAATTTAAAGAGTCTGCATCAACTGATTTTGGAAAAGAATTCTTCCAAAAGAGAATAGAAAAATTAACAAACCTTAAATCAGCTATTGAAAATGCAAATGGTGGCGTTAAAGATATTGCCAATATTATTGGTACAGGGCAAGAAGTGAAACAAGATGTAAGAGACGCTACTAATAAAAAATTAGATGCAATAAATAACTTGGTAAATCAAGCAGAAGCAGATTATAATGCTACGTTTGTAGCAGATTTCGAAAAAGCAGTAAGCACAGCTGAGCAATTGAAAAACAAAGCTGAAAATGTAAAAGAAGATGCTCAGCAGTTAAGAGGGAATTTAAATCAAGATATAAAAGCAGCAAATGATTTAGTAAACCAAACAAATGAAGCATTAGACAATGGTAGAGAAAAATATGATAAGGCTGTAAATGATTACAGCAGATTAAAAACGGAGCTTGAAAAAGCAAGAGAAGACTTAAGTAACAAAGGTGTTAATGGATTAGATTCTACAAAAGTAGCCTTAAATGATTTAAATGGACAGTTCAAAGCAGGATGGAATTTAGTTAATGATATGATTCCGGTTATGGAAAGTACAAATAAAGTTTTGGGCGATGTGAATAGTGATAAAAATCTTAATGGCACAATTGCTAAGTTAAATAAAGCAAAAGATGGTTTGCAAAAAGGAATCGATTTAACTGATAAAGGAATTGACGCTATTAATAAAGGTCAAAAACCAGCAGCAGATGTTATTGAAAGTATTAATCAAGTGTCTAAAAATGTTTCGGGCCAAATTGGTGACATTTTAGCTAAATATGACTCAGAAATCACTCCAAATTTCAATGCAGCAATTGCTCGTACAAAAGAGATGTCTAAAAATACATCTCAAATTTTAGGCGAGGCAGATAAGAAGCTTCCAGATGTTAAAAAATTACTAGAAGATTCATCAAAAGGCTTAGTAGACGGTAGAAAGAAATTAGCAGACATTAAAGCTGAAATGCCGGAGACTGAGAAAAAGATTAAAGAATTAGCAGATAAAATTCGTGATTTTGAATCTGAAGAGGATATAAAAGACATCATACGCTTATTGAAAAACGATGTTGAAAAGCAAAGTGACTACTTTGCAAATCCAGTAAATTTAAAAGAGAATAAATTATTTGCAATGCCGAACTACGGTTCAGCAATGTCACCATTCTATACAGTGCTTGCATTATGGGTAGGCGCATTATTAATGGTTTCATTATTAACGGTAGAAGTACACGAAGAGGGCGCGAATTATAAGAGCCATGAAGTTTACTTCGGACGTTTATTAACATTCTTAACGATAGGTCTTTCACAAGCGTTTATCGTATCAATGGGAGATATATTCTTACTCGGTACGTACGTAGTCGATAAGTTCTGGTTTGTGTTATTTAGTTTATTTATTGGGGGAGTCTTTGTTTGTATCGTATACTCACTCGTTTCTATTTTCGGAAACGTTGGGAAATCGATGGCGATCATTTTACTTGTACTGCAAGTAGCAGGATCAGGCGGAACATTCCCAATTCAAATGACACCACCGTTCTTCCAAGCGATTTATCCGTTCTTACCATTCACATATGCAATTAGTGCAATTCGTGAAACAGTTGGCGGAATGCTTTGGGATATAGTAACTAGAGATTTACTTGTGTTAAGTGTTTTCGTAGTAGTTATGATTGTTGCTGCGTTATTACTGAAAACACCAATTAACAAATCAAGTGAAAAATTCGTTGAGAATGCAAAAGGAAGTAAAATCATTCATTAATAAAAAGGTTCCTACCGATAGTGGTAGGAACCTTTTTGTTTAATCAAATTTTAATTTCTTTAATGCTTCTGCGAATGGATTGTTTAATGGTTCTTCTTCTTTGTTCTGTTGTTTCATATATTTTTGAACGTCGCGTTTATCAGCTTTGCTGCCGGATTCTTTTTTACGTCTCTCTTGGAATGTAGAAAGTTTCTCACGATAGCCACATTTACATGCGAAAATTTGGCCCGCTCCTTCACCACGAAGTTCTAGTTTCTTTTTACACTGAGGACAGCGTGCGTTTGTAGTGCGGGATACATTTTTACGGTGACCACATTCGCGATCTTGGCATACAAGCATTTTACCTTTTTTACCGTTTACTTCTAACATCGGTTTACCACAGTCTGGACAAGACTTCGTTGAAATGTTGTCGTGTTTATATTTTTTATCACTCGATTTAATTTCAGCAACAATTTCTTTCGTATAGTTCTTCATTTCTGAAATGAATACTTCTTTCTTTAATTTTCCTTTAGCGATAGCTTCTAACTTTTGCTCCCATTCACCAGTTAGTGTAGGAGATTTCAGTTCTTCTGGCACTAAATCAAGTAACTGACGGCCTTTTGAAGTAATATGAATATCTTTACCACGTTTTTCAAGCAAGAACGAATTGAATAACTTGTCGATAATATCAGCACGCGTTGCTACAGTACCTAATCCACCAGTTGACTTTAACGTGTCAGCAAGTTGTTTGTTTTGCGTATCCATGTATTTTGTTGGGTTTTCCATTGCTGAAAGTAATGTTGCTTCATTAAAGCGTGCAGGTGCTTTCGTTTGACCTGATGTTTGGACAATTAGTTTTATGTTTAATGTATCGCCTTTTTCGATGCGAGGTAAGATTTGTTCTTTTACATCATCGCTTGCATCATCATCTTCAAACCGATTTGCATAAACCTCTTTCCAACCAGCATGTAAAATCGTTTTTCCGCGTGCGATGAACGTTTCGTCACCAATTTTCGTGCGCAATGTTAGTTGTTCATATTCAAAGGCCGGGAATAAAACAGCTAAGAAACGTTTTACAACTAAGTCATAAATTTTACGTTCTTTATCTGTGAAAGCTGAGAAGTTTACATAGCTCTCTGTTGGAATAATTGCGTGATGATCACTTACTTTACTATCATCAACAAATGATTTATTAGATTTTACAGGTTTCTGCAATACTTTATGTGCTAAAGGACGGTATTCTCCAACTCCGCAAGCCTTCAGACGCTCTGGAAGTGTTCCGACAATATCAGATGAAATATAGCGTGAATCTGTACGAGGGTACGTTAAAACTTTATGCTGTTCATATAATTTTTGCATAATGTTTAATGTTTCTTTCGCAGAGTAACCAAATATTTTATTCGCATCACGTTGTAGTTCAGTTAAATCGTAAAGACCAGGAGCGAACGATTTCTTTTGTTTTTTATCAATGTCTACAACAGTAGCATTTTGTTTACTAATTTTGTTCACGATTGCATCAGTTTTTTCTTTATTAAAGCTACGGCTATTTCCTTTTGTATCTTGCCAAGTTAGCTTTAATCTCTCAGCTGTTTGAGCTTCGATACCATAGTAAGTTTGAGCTTTGAAATGTTTGATTTCATCTTCACGGCTTGCAATCATGGCTACAGTAGGTGTTTGAACATGTATACTGTTTTTAGGGCGAAATTTAATATATTCTTTTAATAGTAATGATATCAATGATAATTACACCCATGTACATTTTTATTTTGGGTATAAAAAGTAAATAAGCATAGTAATAGAACTTAGGGGAGGAAACTATGAGATTTGTTGTAAGAGAATTTGATGAAACTTCAAGGAATGGAGAAATATTCAGTAGTATTGGTATAGGAATTAAAGAAAATAATTATCTAATATTTCCCTCACCTCTTTCAAATTTTATAAAAAGAGAATATAAAAATAAAGGAAAGTCTATTAATAGTCAAAGGAATGTAGCTTATGCAATAACAAGATTTTTAAATTATTTATATAAAAATACAGATAGTTATCCTGAATTAATTATAGGGGGACTAAGCAGTTTAACTCTTCAACATGGAGCGGATTATATCTCTTATTTATCATTAAAAAGTAGAGCGGGTGAATTAAAGAGTGAATATGTAAAAACTGAGATACAGTATCTAAACAAACTTTTCCATTGGTTGAAATCAGAAAACATAATCAACCAGGTCTTTAGTGTAAATTATCAGACTGTTTATTACGGCCGGAAAAGTCGGAAAATTGAGATTAACATTTTTGAAAACACTAATGATTTAGATATTATTTTACCAATAAGAAATTCCATTCAAAATAATGTTATTAAAGACTTCGGTAAAAATAGAAATAGACTAATTATAGATTTTATTATGACAGCAAAGCGTATTGAACCATTAATGGCATTAGGTATAGCTTTACAATTCTTTGGAGGATTAAGACGTTCTGAGGTCATTAACTTAAAATGCTCTAGTTTAAAGTGGGCTAATAGTAACCTAATAATCGAGATTAGAGACAATCAAAACATCTTATTTGCAGATGCAATAAACAAGGCTGATATTCAAGTTAAATATCCAAGAGATCAAATATGTATTTGTCCTGAAATTATAAAGCCCCTGTATGAAGAACACCTAAAAATACTAACCAAATTAACTAAAGGAACTTCCGAAGCACTTTTTATCTCAGCGAGGAATTTTAAAGCTTTAAGGGGAAAAAGGTATTCAGCAAAAATTGATAAGATTAAACAACAGTTTTTAAATGACTTACTAGCAAAAAATCAAGTCGAAGATTATATATTGTTAACAAACAATAAATGGTCTACGCATATTGGCAGAGGCGTTTTCACGAACATATTAATAGATTTGGGCTTAACTCCTACCCAAATCGCATTAGCTAGAGGCGATAGAAGTTTACAGTCTGCATTAAGTTATGTAGATGAAAACACATTACTTAGTTCTATGAATTTAGCAATCAATAATTTTGACATACTAAAGGAAGTGTAAGATTTGCCTAATCATATGACATTAAAAGAGGTTTCAATCCTCCTGAACTTATCAATATATCAAACTAGATTATTTCTTAAAGAAGCCTTAATACAAAAAGTAGGTATTAATAATTCTAGAGAAATTATTTATGATACCAATATTATAAATAATTTACGTGATGTTCTTGAAAAACGATATAAAGAAAATTGCTTTAATAAATATACTCCTAAAGAACTTATTAGGTTAGGATGTACTGGATACGATAGAGATATTCTTAAGAGTGAACCTACTGAGCTTTTCGATAGATATAAGACTTTTACTGGAGTCTCTTATTTCTATGACAAAGTGGAGGCAAATGCATATTTAGCATCTAAAAACTGTAGTTGTGAATTATTATCACTTTCGCAAATAATGGAATTAGTGGGTTTTAAAACACCCCAACAACTTCAACGTGCATTAAGTGATTGCAATATTAAAGAAGTAAAAAAAGGATATAGCTCCTTCAAGTATTATAAGGAATCAGATATAAAGTCCTTTATTGACTTGGTTAAAAAAAGGTATTTATTTAATAAGGCCAATCGTTTGAATACTCAGCAAGTGCAGGAACTAGGATTTAAAAAAAATGGTAGGATAGTACTTCAAAAGTTTAAGGTAGAACCTATTGATAGAATTAATGAGTATGCTGACGCTGGGGGGATTGCCTTTTATGATAAAACTGAAGTGGAGAGAAAGTTAAAATCCAGAAAACTCCTAACTCATACTATCTGCGAAAAAGATGCTAAAGAACATTTGGGGTATAAAAATACTGAAAAGTTCAAAAAAGTGATTCAAGAATATGGCATCACATTAACGTCAAATGGGAAATATGAAATTAATTATTATGACAAGTCCAATATAGATTCCCTGAAAAATATTATAGATAAAAATTATGAACATAACCTTGAAACTAAAATAACCGGTGGTCAAATAAAAGCCTTAGGATATTCTAGAAAACTTATTCGTAAATTAACCCCTATCCATACAATACCTATTGATAACGTATATAAGTTTGCGAACGCCGTTATTTTCTATGATAAGGAACAATTTCTTGATCTAAAGAAACAATATCGCGATCTAGCTGAAATTAATAATGTCTTAACTGAATATTATACTTCTAAACAATTAATGAAATTGCTCAATATACCAAATAATATTAATAGATATATGGCTAAATTTAGAATTTCCCCTATAAAAATTTCTTCATCACGTCAAAATTATTGGCACAAGGAAGAGATTGATGATCTTGTTAAAAGAAGAAATGATCTATATAACTACTACGATTCGAATTATTATTTAATTAGTGACGTGGAATATTTACTAGGATGTAACATAAGTAAGTTCTACAGTATTTGTTCAGATTTTAACATTCCTATTATTGCTGAAGAATTACCGATTGAGGTAAAGTTTAATAAATTTACTAAATCTCATTTAGGTTTTCCAAAGGGTAAAATTGATAACATTTTTGCAAAAATCAATGATAAACAAAGGCAAAGTACTACTAATCTTCAAACGACTAATGTTTTGGAATCTAGTAATGATACACAACATAATTCAAACACCACCTCAGAAATAAAGAGTTCACTTCAAATACTTGGGCATTTAGATGATGAAAAAATCGTACGAATTTTAGAGGAAATGGCGAACTATTCAACGCCCTCTATAAATGACAAAATAAAAACCATAATTTCCGAAAAAGATTTAATAATCCAATTAGACTATTCAAAGAAACAGTTTGATGAAAATAAAGAACACTTTCGCATTTTAAAGTTGGAGTACGGAAATATTAATTATTATTTGCTAGAGGATTGTTCTAATCTTTTAAAAAAGTTATATGAAGAGCAAAACAATTTATTAAGTTTAAACTATACTCATGTTGAAGCAATTGCCAAAGTCCCTAGCACCGTATTATATAAAAATAGAGAAAAGGTTCAAATACCACCTCATTTAAGATTTGGTCGCCTAAAAAAACTTAAATACGCATATCCTAAGAAAGTCATTGATAATTACTTAAAAGTGTTAAAGTTCACCAATTTAATTGAACGATATAAAAATGAATTAGAATATAATACTCTCCCAGATAAAATCTTTTTAAAAGTAGTCAAAGAATTTGATTTGAACTTTCTGGATTCAGTTAAAGAGACAGAAACAGCATGGCATAATTTTGTTTCAAAAAAATTATTAAGTTCAAACGGAAATATTAAAACGATCAAGAAACTTTTTGTTCGATTTATTAAAATAACAGAATTACTACAGTCGACATTAATTTCAAAAGAAATTATGGACATGACTTCTAATGAGGTTAATTTCGTATTTTTAAACAATAAAGTTCCAAGTACTTACAAAGAAGTTTTATATGGTTTCTTTAATCACTTACTTTTAAGGTTTTCTAATTGTAAGTACTTGGTTTCAGAGCTTAATAACCCATATGTGGAAAAAAATGAGCGTTTAGCAAACTCTAAACACAATAAGCAAATCTATTCGACTAATGAGTTTTTAACACTACTGGACTATGTTAAAGACATTCAATGCCATAAAGACAATGCTCTTTCTGAATATAAGACAAAACCAATGTGTGAGACAAAGGGTAATTATGAATCCATTTGGTTATACGTAATGCTTCATTTAAATAACGGATGGAGAAGTACTGATTTTATTGAAAAGATACCTCGTATCCCCTTGTCTATCCCTGTGCTGGATTATAAATCATTTGAAAACTACAATTTAACCTTAGAAGAATCTACAAAAATTATCTGGGAATTAACATCGAACTTAATGAATGTTTATCATAACAAAAATGGTAAAAAGGCTTTTTTCTTTATTTCTGAAGATATGATTGTACCTGTAGCTAATGCTATCGTTTTATGTGAACTTAAGGCTCAATTAATAAATTCAAAAAGAAATAACTTGATTGATTTAGGTAATTCAAACGAATTGACTACTAGCATGCATGATAAATTTTTTGGGAATTTTCCTATAAAAGAATTTAAATTTAAATCGCTAATGGCTAACAGTACATTTATAACTTTTGTGGATTCAATCCTAAAACAAAAAACAAATCGTAATCCTTTGGAGATCACTAAATTCATTAGAAATCATGATTCTTTAGACACTACCAACAGATATGTACATGTAAGTGAAGAACATCTAAACAAAATTAGTAAGCAATTATTTGATAAAGGCTATTTTGGCTATACCTACGATTATTTAAAACAAATTGTTATTGGTGAATCTCAAAATTATTCTATTGAAAACAATGAAAAAAATCTATTAGCCACAGTTTTTGGAGATATATATAAAATAGAGAATTTTTCCATGGCATTAAATGCAATTGAAGAACAGAAAAAACCTTTATACGAGTTCGTTAAGCGTTTATCGGAAGAACAACAGAGAGAAGTATTAGATTTAATAGATATGAATCAATTGCCGGCCAAAGAATCCTTTTGGCAATGTATTCTTGGCGATTGTTTATATCTAGATAGAAAATGTAACAGTTGCCCATTTGCAATCCCACATTTCTATGTACTAACAAAGACTGTTTACAACCTAAATAATTTGATACCTAAATTAGAACAGATTAAAAACATTCCTTATAAAGGCGAAAGAGTTAGATTGGCAAATTTATTATACAAAAACCTTTCCTTAATAAGTGCTGCTAAAAAACAGTTTGGGGAAAATGTATTAAGCTCATTTTTAGGCAAGGACTACTCAGATTTCTTAAATAACATACGCAGTTTAGATAGTATAAATGAAAATCTAACAATTGGAGGCACTTAATATGGATAGTAATCATAGTTTAGATTTTTCATCTACCTCAACTCATTATAATGAGAGTCTCCGTGGCACTTTACAAGATAGGATAAACAGTCTTAAAGATACGGGTGTGAATCTTACAGCCGAAGCGTCCAATAACAGATGGAATATTTATGATGAATATTTTTCACAAACACATTTTGTAGACTTTAGCTTCAATTCTTTTTCATCAAAGAAGTTTGATGTTGACCAATTTATCTTGTTATTAAAATCTTGGCTTATTTTACATTTAGAGGATGGTAACAGTTTCCAACATTTAACACGTAAAATAAGAAAAGTAAAGGATGCATTGATCCTAAGTAAAGGATTTAATCTAGAAGCCATAGATGAATTTGAACTGCACTATTTTTCTAAGAATCTTAAACCTAGTACTCTACAAGGTAAAGCATCTTTTCTATTAGAATTTCTAGATTTTTGCCAAAATCTGATAGTGCCAGAAGAGTATCTGGAACTAATTTTAAGATACTATCAAATACAGAGATTAACAGCAATAAGAAAATTACCATCAAGCCAAGATGTTCTTAAATTTTCTTTAATAGTTGAAGTATACTTTTCTAATGAGGAAATTGATAAAGAATATTTGGACTACTATCCAATTTATTTATGGTGGAATTTAACAAATATTATCCCGATACGTATTAACGAGTTTTGTAATTTGAAATTTGATTGTTTAAATTTTAATAAAGAAGGATATTTTTTATCGTTACCTCGAAGCAAAAATTTAAGGAATCGTAAAATGGCTTACGACAAAATTTTGGTTTCGGATAAAATTGCCAATTCAATCGAATTATATCAACAAAAAATATATTCAGTTAAACCATCTAAGACCTTACTACAAACGTCTAGTACAGTTCGAAATATAAAACCAGAAATATTTAATTACAGAAATTTCAGGAATTTATTAGACAAATTTTATAGAGAAATTGTTTGTGGGAAGTATGGACTCAAATTATTAGAGAACAGTTCAGGGCCCCATACCCAATCACCTTACAATATCCATAGGAAAATAAGACCAAACGACACTCGCCATTTTGCATTTTTGAATTTAATGTTGCAAGGTTATCATCCGAGTGAGATTGCTAGATTAGGGGGACACAATTCTGTTTATTCTCAAATGACTTATCATAACCACTTGGAATATTGGATTGATTCAGACCTAATAAAATTATTAACAAATCAAAAAAGACATTTAGGGGACCTTTCAAACAAATTTTTCAAAGAAATTATTTTCAAAAATGCGATGAATACCACTACGGAAGTTTCTGAAGTTGCTAAAATTCCATTAGAAATCGGTTATTGTACAGATCCTTTACAAGACTGTCCCGTAGATGAACACTATCTCTGTAAGCATTGGAGAATAACCTTAGATGATTACCAAAAACATTATGATAAGTTACAAAACGTCCTTGTTAATCAAGAGTCTGTTCTTAAATTATGCATCGATAAATTATTAGCACTTCATAAAACCGGCCTTATACATCATAAAAATGATGCATATGATGAAAAAAATTCGCAATTCAATTATCAATTAATTGAAAGTTCTAAGAAAGTAAAAGAGGCATTATACCAATTAGCAAAACTAAAGGAAAGGTTTGAAATGTATGAAAAGTCGAGGGCGTAAGCCTAAAATATATCCTAAAGATATTCTTCTAAAGATTGTTGATGATTTCTTAAGAAATCAGGTAAATGTTCAAATTATAAGGTATAAAGAAATCTTTCTTTATGCGCTAGAAGAATATAACAAAGGAATATTAGATTTTAAACTAAGTGAAGATTTTTGGAGAAAACCTGGTCGTCAAGGAAAATCGTTAGTTGATGAGATCAATAAAAAGAGAAGCGCTTTAATAGAAAATAATAAACAATACATTGAAATTATTTCAACAAATGATGTTATAAACAGATTATCACAAGACACTCCAGCTACTAAAAAGAAAATTATTAATCAACTGAAGGTAAATGAGTATGGCTATCGAAAAATATCTACTCGCTACAAGCAACTCGAAGAAAAAGAAGCTAAGATGACACAAGAAATCGTCGAACTTAAGGCTGAGATTGCAAATCTTAAGGACAATAACGAAATCTATCAAAATGTTCTTTTTCAATGGGCAAATTTATCAAGTATTAAAGAGGTTGATTTAATAAACTTAATTACAACTGGAAAAACTAGATCTGCTACAGTGGAACAACTATTTAAGGATATATTTAAGGAACAACCTAATAAGGCTATACTAGAGCTTAATACTGACAATACAATTGATAATGTAGTAACAATAACGAAGACAAAAAATACACTTATCGAAGATTTAGATTTATAGTCTGCCAATGAAGTGGAAAATTATGTATCACTAATAATTAAGAGAACCTTGCTCAACTAACATAGGTTCTCTTAATTTAGGTATGTCTTTGTATAGTATATTCGCTTTTAAATTTCTCCTTTGTTTTGTGAAAAAAATCCTTTAAGTAACGTATAAGTCTTCAACTTCTTTAATCAATTCATGAGGCATTATTTTTAGTACCCCACAAATAATAAATATCGTAGTAATGCTAGGCTGTCTTTGCCCGCGTTCTAGTAATCCAATAAAAGTTCTATCTAGGTCGCATTGTAATGCCAATTGTTCTTGGGAAAGACCAGTTAGTTTTCTGTGTTTTCTTAACACGGTACCAAAAGCTTTTGATATCTCCATAAGCTCACCTCTTAGTTAATTAACTAAGAAATTCACTAATTTAATCGACAGACTATAGTCATCATAAAAAGGTGATGCTACAATATTAATAAACATTTTTTGAAGGAGATTTTTTATGTCTAGTAAGAAATATGACGAAAGTTTTAAAAAGAAAATTGTTCAATTACATCTTGAAGGAAGGGCAACAACTGAACTGGGTAAGGAATATAAAGTGTCACCCACTGCAATCTATTCTTGGATAAAACTATATGCTGATGAATCGGCTATTTCTTTTAAAGAATTCAGTGCTATTCAAAAAGAAAATAAACGTTTAAAACAGGAAGTAGAAATACTTAAACAAGCAATGACAATAATGACTTCAAAATAGAACTAATCCTTTATCCATATTTCATGTATTAGAACTGTGTTATAGTATAAATTACAAGATATTGAAGGAGCATGAAGATATGGCAAAAAGCTTAGTATTAGCAGAAAAACCATCAGTAGCTCGTGATATTGCGAATGTACTGAAATGTAATAAAAAAGGGAACGGCTTTTTAGAGGGCGATAAATATATCGTGACATGGGCACTAGGACATCTAGTAACCCTAGCCGATCCAGAAATGTATGATAAGAAATATCAAAAATGGAATTTAGAAGATTTACCAATGCTACCCGATCGTTTAAAACTATCAGTAATTAAACAATCCGGTAAACAGTTTAATTCCGTTAAATCACAGTTAAATCGTAATGACGTAAACGAAATTATTATCGCAACAGATGCGGGGCGTGAAGGTGAGCTAGTGGCCCGTTGGATTATTGCGAAATCTAAAGTAAATAAACCAATTAAACGTTTATGGATTTCATCCGTAACAGATAAGGCAATCAAAGATGGATTCAATAATTTAAAGCCTGGTAAAGCATACGAAAACTTATATTTTGCTGCCGTAGCTCGTTCTGAAGCAGATTGGTACATCGGACTAAATGCCACTAGAGCTTTAACGACAAAATATAATGCACAGTTAAATTGTGGGCGTGTTCAGACGCCTACTGTAGCCATGATAGCTGCACGTGAAGATGAAATTAAAAACTTCAAACCACAAGTGTACTATGGCATTGAAGCACAAACTGGTTCAGTCAAACTAACTTGGCAAGATACTAACGGGAATAATCGAAGCTTTAACAAAGAAAAAATTGATAGTATCGTAAAGAGCTTAGATAAGCAAAATGCTACTGTTGTGGAAATTGATAAGAAACAGAAGAAGTCATTCTCTCCTGGCCTTTACGATTTAACTGAATTACAACGCGATGCAAATAAAAAGTTTGGTTACTCTGCTAAAGAAACATTAAACATTATGCAGAAATTATATGAACAACATAAAGTGCTAACGTATCCTCGTACAGATTCACGCTACATTTCATCAGATATCATCGGGACACTTCCAGAACGTCTGAAGGCGTGTGGAGTTGGAGAATACCGTCCTTTAGCACATAAAATTTTAAATAAACCGATAAAGTCTAATAAATCATTTGTTGATGATAGTAAAGTAAGCGATCATCACGCAATTATTCCAACAGAAAGCTATGTAAACTTCTCAGCTTTCACAGATAAAGAACGTAAAATTTATGATTTAGTTGTAAAACGTTTCTTAGCAGTTTTATTCCCAGCATTCGAATACGAGCAACTAACATTACGTACCAAAGTTGGTAGTGAAACGTTCATTGCACGCGGAAAAACGATTTTACATGCTGGTTGGAAGGAAGTATACGAAAATCGCTTTGAAGACGATGATGTAACTGATGACGTAAAAGAGCAGCTTCTACCTCACATTGAAAAGGGCGATACATTAACTGTAAAGTTAATTATGCAAACATCAGGTCAAACAAAAGCACCTGCACGCTTTAATGAAGCAACTTTACTTTCAGCAATGGAGAATCCTACAAAATATATGGATACGCAAAATAAACAACTTGCTGATACGTTAAAATCAACCGGTGGATTAGGTACTGTAGCGACACGTGCAGATATCATTGATAAACTATTTAATTCATTCCTAATCGAAAAACGTGGTGGCAAGGATATTTATATCACAGCCAAAGGTCGTCAACTGTTAGATTTAGTTCCAGAAGAATTACGCTCACCAGCTACAACAGCAGAGTGGGAACAAAAACTTGAACTAATTGCAAAAGGCAAGCTGAAAAAAGATGCCTTTATTAATGAAATGAAACAGCACACTAAAGAAATCGTTGCAGAAGTTAAAGCAAGTGATAAAAAATATAAACATGACAACATTTCAACGAAGTCTTGTCCAGACTGCGGTAAACCAATGCTAGAAGTAAACGGCAAAAAAGGAAAGATGCTCGTATGCCAAGACCGTGAATGTGGTCATCGTAAAAATGTATCTCGTACAACAAACGCTCGTTGTCCGCAATGTAAGAAGAAACTAGAATTACGTGGTGAAGGAGCGGGGCAAATCTTTGTATGTAAATGCGGCTATCGTGAAAAGCTATCAGCTTTTGAAGCAAGACGTAAGAAAGAATCTCGTGGTAAAGTCGATAAACGTACGGTTCAGAAATATTTAAAGCAGCAGAATAAAGAAGAACCAATAAATAATGCACTGGCAGAAGCATTAAAAGGATTTAAGTTCGACTAATAAAAAGCCTGTGCATGCAAGAAGTTCAACATGACTTAGCTTTTTTTCTGAATTTACTATTGAATTTCAGTATCTTTTCCATTCTTTCTAAATTATTAAGGAATTGAAATGATTTATGCTATATAAACGAAAACGTAGTTTGTAACTAAACTGCGTTTTTTTTTTCTTCAACATACAATGAATTAAAGCAATTACTAAGAATCGTATAACCTTTAAATGTAATTAACTGAACTTTTTATCTGCTAAAAATTTTGCAACGGAACCATTTTAAGCCTGTGAAAAAACAAAAAAGCCCTAAAGGTTTAGAGCTTTTTTGTTTTTTGGCAGTGATAGTATATTTTACATTTAAATGTAAAATATATAACGCACTATTTAATTTTTGATGCTATCCATTTTCCGGCAGACTTCGCCCATTTATTAGGATAGTATGTTGCGTTTGTTGCAATAGTTTTCCCGCCATTAATATTTAATAGTTCTTTAGAAGTTAATTCAACACATATGTTTTTTTTCACTTCAATATCCCTCTGTTTTCTACAAAATATATTGCTAATAGATTTTTTAGTAGGATTTGTTACTACATTCTACGTCCAGGTTGTCCATATTTATAGCTTGCTTCAATTTCTGGACCTCCAGATGTTGGATAGTTTTTTAAAAACCATTTTCCAGCTACGTAAATATAATAAGGAGCGCCACCTTCAGTTTTTTCGATTTCTTTTTGACTTAAAACTTCTAACTTTGCTGTATTTAATTTCATAAAAAATTCCTCCTGTTATATTTAATATTTTTTGTATATTTCAAATCTTATATACAAATACTATTATATACCATTTTTTTGTTTTGTCTAGTTATTTTAGAATTTTCTAATCTGTTTATCTAATTTTTATTTGCGGAAAAGTCATAATATTTTAACTGGAAATGTTGTTGAAGATAAGGATTAATATTTAGTGATTATTAAAAAAGAATAAAATATAGATAAAATCGGTACTAAAATGATTGTTGTTGAGAACATAAAATGATTATGTTGGAGAGAGAAAAAATGGAATTTTTGTTTTTTGTGAATATCAGATAATAAAAATGATGGAGTGGAGAAATTGTGGATAAAATTTGGGAGATAGTTAGCTGGTTTATCAAAATGGCTGGGCAATTAAAGCGATATCTAAAGAAACAGGATTTTATCCAAAAACATTCAGAAATATAGCTAATAAGATGAATTACCATCAAAAAGGAAAGTAGAGAAAAAGCCAAGTAAATTAGATCCATATAAACCATATGTTCTTTAAAAGATTAAAGAAGGTACCATCAACTGTGCAGTGTTATATGATGGCATTGCATGGTATTGTATCAATGGGATACCTAGGTAACTACCATTTTGCGCGATTTTTTCAAATCGTATCGACAAACCCCTAAATAATAAGCAACCCTACGGTTTGAAGCACCGCCTGATAAACAAACTCAAACGGATTGGGGGTACATAGGGGAAATAAAAGTTAACGGAAAGGAACAAGATGTATATGCTTTTGCAGTGGTATTAGGATACTTTTACATCACGCAACCACATTAAAATGCCAATAAAGGGGATTCTGAAACGTTATTGATACACATAGAATTTTTGATAAAAAGATATAATATTTGTTAGAAAACTTACTTTAATTATTGAAAATAAATTTAAAAAACAAATAGATATCTTTTATAGGTCAATTAATAAGAAAAATGCACTAGTAATAATTACTAGTGCATTTTTAAAATCTTAAATAATTTTTGAAGATTAATTGGAGATAGGAAAATCCTCTGTTCTATTTGATACCTTTCATTAATTCTTGAATTTTTGGCGCCGTGAAATATAAAATCACGCTTAGTAGTATTGAAAGGCCACCAATCACACCGAAATAAATAATTTCTGTCTCTGGGTTATACAACCGAACGATTTGTGCATTTATGGCTTGTGCAGCTGCACTAGTTAAAAACCATAAACTCATTGTTTGAGCAGAGAAAGCAGCTGGTGCTAATTTTGTTGTTATTGATAAGCCTACGGGTGATAAGCACAGTTCCCCAATTACTACTAAAAGGAAGCTAATTGCTAGCCAAATAGGGCTTACTAGAGATTCTGTGCCATGGATATAAGCAGGGATAATCATAACTAAGAATGATAAACCAGCAAACAATAATCCTATAGCAAATTTATTTGCTGTACTAGGTTGACGCGAATTAAGTTTTACCCATAACCAAGCAAAAACAGGTGCTAATAAAACGATGTAAATAGGATTTAACGATTGGAACCATGAAGATTGAAACTTAAATCCTGCAAATTGTAACTGGGTACGTTGATCAGCATATGTAGCCAAAATTATAGCTCCTTGTTCTTGAATAGCCCAGAACATTGTAGCAGCAATAAATAATGGTATATATGCAATAAGACGAGACTTTTCAATTTTTGTAGTTTTTGGACTACGGTACATAAAAATAAAATAACAAGTGGGAATGATTATCCCTAAAATACTTACTAATAAAGTAAAACGATTAATAGTTAAAATCCCTGTTGGTATAGTTGCAAAACATACTAATGCTATAACTATAATACCGATACTAAACTGCTTAAGTACGGTTTTTCGTTCGCTTCCTGTTAAAGGATTTGGTATTTGAGCACCGGCTAAGCCAAGATTTTTCTTTCTTGTCAGAACAAAGAAAATTAATCCTATCATCATACCAATAGCGGCAACCCCAAAACCAAGATGGAAATTGTACTGTTGGCCTAGTGTACCAACAATAAAAGGGGATAAAAATGCACCTAAGTTAATTCCCATATAGAAAATACTGAATCCTGAGTCCCGGCGTGTATCTGTTTCGCTATATAGGTTTCCAACAATGCTAGACACGTTCGGTTTTAATAATCCTGTCCCAAGTATTAGAAATACCATAGAAATAAATAAAGTACTTATACTACCAGGTAGTGATAAAATAAGGTGGCCAATCATAATTAAAACTCCACCCCAAAAAACGGTTCTACTTGATCCCAATAGACGATCGGCAACCCAGCCCCCAATAATACCAGACATGTAAACTAGGGATCCATAAATGGCCATAATTGATGCGGCAGTTGCATGATCAATTCCTAGACCACCTTGTGAAATTGAATAATACATATAGTAAAGTAATATGGCTCTCATACCATAGTAAGAGAATCTCTCCCAAAATTCTGTGAAGAATAAAGTGAGTAATCCTTTAGGATGTCCAAAAAAACCTTTTTGCGGAATAGTCTGAAAAATATCTTTTGTTTCTAGTTTTTCCATAATCTTAGGCTCCTTTTATATACTCAGATAAAATTATACTATTTTAGTATAACTGAAGAATTAGAAATTTAAAATAAATATTTACTGGAATAATTGTTTGACATTATATAAAATACTAAATAATTTCATTTTATATGATATTATTATAATTAAAAATATTCATAAGTTATTGGAATAATTTACGAAATGAACATCGGAATATTTTTTTGGAGGGGTAGAAATTGTTGATACAAGCAGTTGCTATAGAGGATATCTATCAAGAAATATTAGATGGGAAAAAAAGTAGGTTCCCTGCAAATACATGGAAAGAAGACAAAAATAATGAATTAGCTCGAAGAGTGACTCGATATTTAATTGAAATAATTTTAAAATGGGAAGAAGAAGACATCAAGCGAAAATGGAATACTCCATTGATTGTAAAATATAGACTGCGAGGTCTACTTAAACATAGGTATAATGATAGCCCATATAAAATGATAGATGATTTATACCCGAATCGCTTTAAAGAGTGGGAATTTGGGATGACACCTTTAAACTTTTGGAATAAAGAAAAGGCATTAGAAATATTAAGATGGATTATTGAACAACAGGAACAATTATCGGATGAAGATTTATTAAAAATTTATAATAAAAAATGGATAGAAAAAAATAAACTTGCTGCACCTTTAATGATGTATTGGAATGGAAGTCCATATGCGATGATAAATGATTTATATCCAAACCGTTTTAAAGAATGGGAACTAACAATGACACCTAACAAATTCTGGACTAAAGAAAAAGCATTAGAAGTATTAAAATGGACTATCGAGGAAAAAGAAAATTTGTCTAATGGAGAATTGTTAGAATATTATAATATAAGATGGTTAAATGAAAATAATTTAGCGTCAGTATGTCAAATATTCTGGAATAATAGTCCATATGCAATGATAAATGATCTGTATCCAAATAAATTTAAAGAATGGGAATTTAAGGTGACCCCGGCTCGTTTCTGGACTAAACAACGAGGTTTAGAAGCGCTAAGGTGGACTATTGAAGAAAAAGAAAAATTGACAGTGGAACAATTATTAAGTGTTTATAGTCAAAAATGGTTAATAAAGAAAAAATTGTGGACGCCACTAAAGAACTATTGGAATGGAAGTCCATATGCAATGATAAATGATTTATATCCAAATCGCTTCGAAAGAAACATGTTAAAAGGGTATAATGAGAAATAAACCTTTCGAAAGTAAATAAGTATTTTATAAATGTAAAGATATGTTTATAATCTTTTTAATTGAGATAATATGAAATTAAGTTTTCATTAAACCAGTATCTTTTTTAACTTGTTACAGGTATCTCTTACCTCTTAAGAAAGGAAAATCTTCCTTAAGAGTGTTATTAAAATTATAAAAAACCCTATTAATTTTTTAATAGGGTTTCCAACACTCTGACATCTTTTTAGATTTTATTGAATGAAAACAATAAAAAATGATAGAAACTAGGAAAATAGCCCTTCACCTGACCCTTTTTGGTCAGGTGAAGGGCTATTTTTTTCATGTTTTGACAGGCTGCTGTGAGATATGCCTGCATTTGGACATACTTAAGCCCACGAAATCGAGCATATCGATAGCCATGTTAGTTCTTTGGCGTCCGCAAAGCTTCGCTCTATAGTCGAACAGCGTACTTTATACAGTCTTTTCCCTGTAGCTGTTAGTTTGCTTTTTCTAGCGATATCTTTATATTTCTCCCACATATGATGAGTGATAACTTTTTGTTTTTGTTTCTCTGAAAAGCAATCCTTACGTAGTGGACACACAACACAGTCTTCTGGATTCGATTTGTATTGACGATATCCTTCGCGATCCGTTGTACTTATACGAGTCTTTTTAGTAGGGGTATCACTTTCCTTTCTAGGCTTTAATTCTTTTTTTCATGTACCTCACGATCTTCGATTACCGCAGCTTCTAGTTCATCTATATAAAACTTTGGCTTTTCTTTTTTATATTTATGTACAAATTTATTTTTATTGGCATTGGCCTTAATGTGTGTAGAATCTGTCATCAACGCACGACCACCCACCATACGGTGCTCCGTCACTTGACTCACAATCTCATCAAAAATTTCTTCGAAAATATTTGTATGAATGAAACGAGTACGGTGATTCCAACTGATTGTAGAATGATCTGGAATCGTATCTGATAGAGAAAACCCCAGAAACCAACGGTAGGAAATGTTCGTTTTAATCTCTTTTTCCAATTGGCGCTCTGAGCGAATACCGTAAAAATATCCAATAAACATCATCTTAAATAAAACGATAGGATGGATTGACGGACGTCCATTGTTTTCACAGTAATAAGGGCGTAACTTTTCCTCAATAAAATCAAAACTAATTGTTGCTTCAATCGCACGAGGAAAATGGTCTTGCGGAACTAACTCTTCTACAGAAACTGATACGCGCTCATCGCGATGATTTTTAAATGCACCCATCATAAGAAACCTCTCCTTTTCCTTTTTTATCAGTTTTGACACAGAAAAAGAGATTTAGACACAAAAATAGGCTGTGGAGAAGACTTTCTCCACAGCCTGATAAAAACTTTTAATTACATTCTACGTCCAGGTTGTCCATATTTATAGCTTGCTTCAATTTCTGGACCTCCAGATTTTGGGTATTCAGTGAAGAACCACACGCCAGCTCTGAAAATCCATTTTCCAGCTCCGCCACCTTCAATTTCTGTAATCTCTTTTGTGTTTAGTGCTTCTAATTTTGTTGTGTCTAGTTTCATTATAATCGCTCCAATCGTTAGTGTTGTATATGATAATATTTTATTCATTACCATATACAATATTATACAATATTATATTTATCTGTCTATAACTTTTTTGAATTATCTCAAAAGAAATTATTCTTTTAATATACTGTCATTTATCGTCGAATTAATTTAAAATAGTAATATATTGAAAAATAGATGTTTTTTTAGTTTAAAAGATTTTAATGACTACTTAAGAAAGAAGGAAAAAAATTGAGAGGGAAATTTAAATTTATAGCGCAAAATGATTTACAGGATTGTGGCCCTGCATGTTTAGCGATGATATCCAAATATTATGGACTTTCTATAGCTATCTCAAAAATTCGTGAGATAGCTGGGACAGATTTAAATGGTACAAATATACAGGGGTTATTAGAAGCTGGGGAGAAATTGAAATTTGAAGTAAAAGGGGTTAGGGCTACTGATTCAGATGCGTTGAAAGAAATTCCGCTACCAGCCATTGCACATGTAGTGATGAATGACGGATTATTACATTATGTAGTCATTTATAAAGTAAAGAAAAATAAAATTTATGTGGCTGATCCAGGAAAGGGACTTGTAAGTTATACATTTGAAGGTTTTTGTAAGATTTGGACAAATATTTTGGTATTAATGATGCCTAGGCAAGACTTCAAAAAGGAGAATATGACTCAAGGAACAATTTCACAGTTTATAGCATTATTAAAACCACAGGTTAACTTATTATTACCACTGTTTATTGCATCAGTATTCTTTAATATATTTGGTTTCGCTGGTGCTTTCTATTTTAAATTTTTAATTGATGATATTGTTACGGATCAATTGTTACAGACGCTACATTTTGTATCTATTGGGGTTATTGTGCTTTATATTTTTAAAATATTGCTTTCTTATTTTAGGACACATTTAATTCTATATTTAAGCAGACGAATCGACATTCAATTGATGCTTGGATATTATCGTCATGTAGTAGGGCTACCTATGAATTTTTTTGAAACAAGAAAAGTTGGGGAAATTATTTCTAGATTTATGGATGCCAGCAAAATACGTGAAGCATTGTCTACAATAACTGTTACATTGATGATTGATACTGTAATGGTTATGTTAGGAGCAATTTTATTATATTCACATAGTCCGATTCTGTTTGGAGTGACATTGTTACTTGTTCCTTTTTATGTATTAATTATCTTTCTATTTCATAAACCATATCAAAATATTAATAGAGAAGAAATGGAGAGCAATGCAAAATTAACATCGTATTTAGTGGAATCATTGAATGGGATTGCTACCGTAAAGTCTTATAATGCAGAAAAAGAGGTTTTTTTCCAAACAGAAAGTCGTTTTATTAATTTAATGCGACATGTATTTAAGAGAGGTATATTATCGAATTTACAAGGATCCCTTAAATTAGGCATTGAATTAATTGGAGGAACCGTTATTCTTTGGGTAGGAGCTATACAGGTTTTACATGGTAATATGACAATTGGTGAGTTAATTACATATAATGCACTTCTGGCTTATTTTTTAAATCCTATTGAGAATTTAATTGGAATACAACCTACAATGCAATCTGCATTAGTTGCTGGGGAAAGATTAAATGAAATTTTAGAATTAGAAGCAGAAAAAGATGATAAGGAACACAATAAAGTATCCCCTGAGAGGTTGTCTGGACGGATAGAATGTTCTAATGTTTCTTTCCGATACGGCACACGTAAAAAAGTTTTAAACAATATAAGCTTTTCTATCGAGCCAGGAGATCAAATTGCTTTTGTTGGAGAAAGTGGATCAGGGAAAACTACGATTTCAAAACTTTTAATGAACTATTTTGAACCACAAGAAGGTAATATCTATTATGATGATTATCATATTAAGGAAATTAATCGAACTGCCTTAAGAAATCGAATCGCATATGTTTCTCAAGAATCATTTTTCTTTAGTGCTTCTATTTTTGACAATTTAAAATTTGGCCTAGAAAGTGGAGTTACATTGAAGGAAGTAATACAAGCTTGTAAACAAGCTGCTGCTCATGAATTTATTAGTGATTTGCCATTACGTTATGAAACTTTTTTAGAGGAAAATGCATCGAATTTATCAGGTGGACAAAGACAACGGTTAGCTATTGCAAGAGCGCTTTTAAAGAAACCAGATATTTTAATTTTGGATGAAGCAACAAGTAATTTAGATTCATCGACTGAGAAGCGTATTACAGATATGTTAAAAGAATTGGGAAAGCAAGGTATAACAATTATTATGATTGCCCATAGATTAAGTACAATAAAGCATGCTAATAAGATTTTTGTAATGGAAAAAGGAAACATTTTAGAGCAAGGCTCACATGAAGAATTATTATTCCGGAAATCTGAATATTATCGTCTTTGGAAGAATCAAACTGTGCACGTAGAGCATATAGGTATATAGAAAAATAATCATATAAAATGTGGGGAAATCAACATGAATAAAATTTATTCCTTTGAAGAGTTAACGGATAGTATAGAGTTGTTAGAGAAGAAGCCTCCTCGTTTTATTACTTGGTTGCTTGGCTTTCTTTTATTGTTTTTTTTAGGAGTTTTAATTTGGGTATACTTGGGGAAAATAGAGATAGTTAGTAAAGGGACAGCAATTGTACAGGGAGAATCAGATATAGGTATAGTTCGAGCACAAAGTATAGGTAGCGTAGATGAAATGTTCGTTCATACTGGAGATGAGGTAAAAAAAGGAGAAGCTTTAATGCAAGTTATAGAGAAACGAGATCAAGAAGGCGAAGTAAACCATCAAAATAAAAAAATAACTTTAAAAGCTTCTCAAGACGGTATTGTACAATTAGATAGAATATTTAACAATGGAGATTTGATTGAGTATGGACAAGAAGTGGTCTCTATTATTCCAAAAGAAGACAAAAAAAAGATAAAAATATTAATACATCCTCAAGAAATAGCTGGTATTAAAGAAGGAGATACGGTAAATTATTCCTTTAGATTAAAAAATTCCACTAAGCAAGTAGGGAAAATAACATACAAATCTTCATATCCTATTTTTGATAAGGAAATGAAAGACTATATGTATGAATTAGAAGCAACTATAGATTCAAAAGAGTTGCAACAAGTATATATAGGTATGACAGGTAAAGCATCTATAGTAGTAGGGGAAGAATCGATCTGGAACTTTGTATTAAGAAAATTAGATTTTATATCTAATTAGTAGTGCAAACAATATGAATAGAGTAATAATAGATATTGATGATAGTGGAAAAATAGAAGTGAATTTAGTATATAAATATTTATTGATTTTTATTTTGGGTATTTCGTTTGTAGGTGGATTTGTTCTTTCTCTTTATGGTGGCCTTTTAGAGAAGAATTGGAAAATGTCTTTTTAGAAAGGGCTTTGTTGCAAAGTTTTTTAGCAGGTAAAAAGTTCAGTTAATTACATTTAAAGGTTATGCGATTCTTAGTAATTGCTATAATTTATTGTATATTGAAAAAACGCAGTTTGGTTGTAAACTGCGTTTTCGTTTATATATAGCATGAAATGTTTCGATTCCTTTCAAGGTACGCGAAGCATGGCGAAGAACTTGAAATCCTGTAGATTTGGTAAAGTGGCCTTTTACATGTCTATGGTCCTGTTCTATGAAATTATTCAAATGCTTGATTGTACAATGCGTTGTATGCTTATAAAAGCTTTGTTCCTTTAATTTTTTGAATGCACAAAGTAATGCTGGTGCTTTATCTGTTGTCAGAACCGTTGATTCTCCAAACGTTTTTACTAGCCTTTTCATAAAGGCATATGTAGCCTGATGATTCCGTTTTTTACAAAGTTGAATATCCAATGTGTACCCTTCTTTATCAATTGTATGGTACAGGTAACGCCATTCTCTTTTGATTTTTATATAGGTTGCATCCCAATTGCCAAGATAGTTCTACGCTTTTATTTTTCTTCTTCCAAATTTGATAAATCAGGTGGTCATATTCATGAACCCAGCGCAGGGTAGTTGTTGAATGAACTGAAACACTACATTCATTCAAAATTTCAGAGACATCAAGATAGCTTAAAGAAAAGCGACAATAGTACAGGGCGGCTGCCAAAATAATATCTTGTTTAAATTACTTTCCTTTAAAATATCCCAGTTAGGATTCTCCTCACCCTATTTTGCAAAAGTTTAGCTTAGTTTTAAAAGCTTTTCAGCAGAACTGAATTTCTTGATTCCCCTTACTGTACTACTCTTGGATGCATTGTTACTAGCGGCTCTCCCGATATTTTGAATTTAATCATGTCATGCCTTTATTGGATTTTTTCAATTCTTTTAGAAAATTAATAACCTCTGGAACCTGTTCTTTTGTTGAAATTCCGCTTAATTTTCATTGGGGAATTCTCATTATATTTAAATTAATATATAATGAACCTAATCAAATACTAGGAGTGGTTAAAATGCCAGACATGATACGAATCATTCTTTTCATCCTTGTAGCAATTAGTGCCATTTTCTCCTTAATAAAAGAATTTAAAAAACCAGAAAAAAAGGTATTTTGGATTTTAATCGAATTCTTAATTCTTTTCTGGATGATTTGGCTAATATCGAATATTTTAATTTAATTTACAGATTATAAGTTTTTTAATTGTATTAAATTAGATATTCTGAAAATAATGTAGATACCTCTTTTTTTAGGTACCTTTTCATTGGATTTTTCTTCTGCAAAAAGCAGTTAGCTTTTACTAACTGCTTTTTCTTTTATCATGGGTTCCCACAACACATCTATCAACTTAAGAAAACAAACCTATCCCAAAAAGAAAAAAGTGAACTTAATTATCATGAATAAATGTGGCGTGAAAAATATGGTTATGGGCGTATTTCGAAATCTTAGAGAGAATAAAAAAGATATTTTCATATTCTTAAACAAGAAGAGGAATAACTTCTTAATGTATTGTATTTGATAAGCACCAAAGGAAACTGAATTTCTTGGTTGTTTCCCCATAAGACATATAGAAGATTGGCTATCAGAAGGCAACCCTTGTTATACTTATGCATAGTTTATCGAACCTTTTCAGGGAAATAAGATAAAACAATACCTATACATTTAATTACAAAATTTTTTTAATCAATTTTAAAAAAGAATGAATATTCTGTTAATAAAAAGGAAGATGTTTTACAATCAATCGAGGTTTTTCCTACTTAAAATTATCATTATAACCATATGAATTTGGGAGGAAATCATACAAGTCATATAAATACTAGAAATATTAATTTCACCCTAACTATTGACGGGATACATTTGTACACGACCACAATTTAGTTGGGCATTAAAGCGAGTAGTTAATGCTCGAGTCGCATTAAGTCCGATATACCAGTCAGCCTCTGAACGTGCGACAGCTGAAGCGTATAGATTGTCATATGCTTTTCCTGGTTTTAAATTTGCGAAGCCATCTTTAATTGCTTTATCGGTAACAGATGAAATCCATAGACGTTTAATCGGTTTCTGCATTTTAACTTTATCGATAATCCAGCGTGCGACCAACTCTCCCTCACGACCGGCGTCAGTAGCTATAATGATTTCATTTACATCTTTTCTAAGAAGCTGACTTTTTACAGCGTTAAACTGTTTCCCTGTTTGTTTAATAACGGTTAGTTTTAAACGCTCCGGTAGCATTGGTAAATCTTCTAAATTCCACTGTTTATATTTCACATCATAGCTTTCTGGATCAGCTAATGTAACGAGATGACCTAAAGCCCAAGTAACAATATATTTACTACCTTCAAGATAGCCGTTCCCTTTTTTATCACATTTCAGTACACGTGCGATATCACGTGCAACAGAAGGTTTTTCAGCAATTACAATACTTTTTGCCATATTTAAAAACATCCTTTCAAATTTCCATACGTTAAATATAGCATACATCTTTGTTCTATTCAGTCTTGCTGACGGTTTGAGTTATTTGTGGTGAAATATACGTGTGAGAGTTTTACTTATATAAAGGCGAAGAATGGTTGAACCAGGAGAGTTTTGATCTCTATCATTCTATAAAAGTAAAGAACTTGTTATTTTACTAGAATAAGAGTAGACTTTGAAGTAGATGAATAATAAACACATGGGAGTTTGTGGATGCAAACTGAGAGTATGACTAGTCCGTCATTGACCATTTGAACCTGTTGGATAATGCCAGCGTAGGGAGAGTGTAAAAGCACATGTTCAGGCACTTTGCGTACGCGCAAAGTGCCTTTTTGTGTATCTCCCATTACTATAGTTAGGAGATGAAAAGGATGAATATGAAAGAAATTAGTAAAGTAGTGGATTTGGTGAGAGAGTCTAATCCACTCGTGCATAATATTACAAATGTTGTTGTAACAAATTTTACAGCAAACGGTTTGTTAGCATTAGGAGCATCACCTGTAATGGCGTATGCAAAAGAAGAAGTAGCAGAAATGGCTAGCATTGCGGGAGCCCTTGTTTTAAATATGGGTACACTTCGTCCTGAAGAGGTAGAAGCGATGTTACTTGCTGGTAAATCAGCAAATAAGAATGATGTACCAGTATTGTTTGATCCAGTAGGGGCAGGAGCAACTTCTTATCGAACAGAAGTTGCGAGATATATTCCAGCTGAAATCGATTTAGCTGTTATCCGCGGAAATGCAGCTGAAATAGCTAACGTTATTAATGAGAAATGGGAAATTAAAGGTGTAGATGCTGGTACTGGAAACGGTAATGTTGTAAATATTGCAAAACAGGCAGCGGGTGAATTAAATACAGTTGCGATAATTACTGGACAAGAAGATGTTGTTACAGATGGAGAGCGAACTATTCTTATTCGAAATGGCCATCCTATTTTAACGAAAGTTACTGGAACAGGTTGTTTACTAACTTCTGTAATAGGAGCATTTGTAGCGGTAGAAAAGGATTATGTAAAGGCAGCAGTAGCCGCATTAACATTCTATGGAGTAGCAGCAGAAGTAGCGGCTTTGAAAACAGTAGAGAATGGACCAGGAAGCTTTCAAATTGAATTTTTAAATCAGTTAGCGAATACAACTTCAGATGATATTGAGAAGTATGGAAAGATTGAGGTTATACAGTAAGGAGAGGAACTAGATGTCGCGCATTACAATGGATGAAATGTCTAGGTTATTACGAGTATATTTTATTATGGGAAGTAACAATTGTACGAAGGAGCCACTACAAGTATTGAGAGATGCACTAGAAGGTGGTATAACAATTTTTCAACTTCGTGAAAAGGGAGAAGGGGCTTTAACGGGAGAGAAACGTATTGATTTTGCGAAAGAACTACAAGCGCTTTGCAAGGAGTACGGTGTACCATTCATCGTAAATGATGATGTGGAACTAGCCCTCGAGTTAGATGCAGATGGCGTGCATGTTGGACAAGATGATGAAGGAATTACTTCTGTTCGTGAAAAAATGGGTGATAAAATTGTTGGTGTATCTACACATACAATTGAAGAAGCACGCTGGGCGATTGAAAATGGAGCTGATTATTTAGGAGTTGGTCCAATTTTCCCGACGAGTACGAAAAAAGATACAAAAGCGGTTCAAGGAACGGAAGGTCTAAAGTATTTTAGGGAACAAGAGATTGCAAGACCGATCGTTGGGATTGGTGGGATTACAATTGAAAATACAGCTTCTGTTATAGAAGCGGGTGCGGATGGTGTTTCAGTTATTTCAGCGATTAGCTTAGCGGAATCTGCGTATGAAAGTACGAAGAAATTAGTTGAGGAAGTAAATAAGAGTTTGTAGAAAAAGCCTATGTAATATTTTAAATGCTATATGGAGGAATAGACTGCCAAAAAAGTTTAAACAAACGTTTGATTAAAAAAGCACAAACCTTTTTAAATAAAGGTTTGTGCTTTTTCTTTAAAACATAATTGAAATTAAGAGCATTCCAATTCCAATAGAAGTAAAGGTTGCGATCAGGCCCGGAATCATAAAGCTATGATTTAAAACATATTTACCAATTCCTGTTGTACCAGTACGGTCAAAGTTAATTGCAGCAACGATTGTCCCGTAGTTTGGAATGAAGAAATATCCATTTACTGCAGGGAACATCGCAATAAGTAATGCCGGCGGAATACCAAGTGATAGTCCAAGTGGCACTAAAGCACGAACTGTTGCTGCTTGGCTATACAGTAAAATAGATAGAATGAATAGTGCAATAGCAAATAGCCATGGTGCACTTGTCACTAAGTGTTGAATTGATCCTTGAATTATATTTAAGTTTCCGTTGAAGAAAGTATCTCCCATCCAAGCGATACCAAAAATAGCAACAACTGCTGTTGCGCCTGCTTTAAAGACGTTACCAGTTACAATGCTTTCCACATTTGGTTTACAGAAAATAATAATAAGAGCAGCAATGGTTAACATGACCATTTCAATTGTGTTTGGCATGGAAAGACGAGCTAACTTCCCGTCAACCATCCATCCCGGACGAAGGGCTTCAAATGAACCAAGAAGTACGACAAGGAAAGTTCCTACTAGGAAAAGGATAACTGATAATTTAGCGCCTTTTACACCCGCAAATTCTTTTTTCTCTTCAAGTTTAGGGATCATTCCCTCTTTTAATCGCCTCAAGTATTCAGGGTCTTCATTTAATTCTTTTCCCATTTTACTAGCAACGAATGCAGCTACCATACAAGCAATAAAAGTAGAAGGGATACTGACTTTTAAAATATCTAACAAGGTGATTTTATAGTCGGCTAACATTGCTAAAAGTGCAACTGTTGCAGCCGATATTGGACTAGCTGTAATTGCCTGCTGGGAAGCGATAACGGCAATTGACATTGGTCGTTCAGGTCTAATTCCTGATTCGCGAGATACTTCGGCGATAACGGGAAGTACAGAATAAGCGACATGACCAGTTCCCGCGCATAGCGTGAATAAATAAGTAACAATAGGAGCAAAAAATGTAATACGCTTTGGATTTTTTCGTAATGCTTTCTCAGCAAGGTAGACAAGGTAATCCATTCCTCCAGCAGCTTGCAAAGCACCGGCAGCTGTAATTACTGCTAAAATCATAAGCATTACATCAATAGGAGGAGCTGTAGGTTGTAAGTGGAAGACGAAAACAAGTATTGCCATACCAACGCCACCCATTACTCCTAGCCCAACTCCGCCCAGGCGTGCACCAATAAAAATGCAGATTAGTAACGTAAGAAATTGTAGCCAAAACATGATAAACTACCTCCGAAATTCGTAAGTTAAGATATATTCGAATAGTTTGATTTGAATGAAAAATAAGTAATGATCCGAAATAATCCTTGTATTATATACATTTTTTATTATATAACACAAGAAATGTAACATTCACGTACTTTGTTAAATTATTTCGAAAAAATAATACATTAAAACTTTATATTTACATCTTTAAATGGATGGACATTTTAATTTTTATGTTGTAATATTTGGAAGAGAATATTTTAATTCTCATAGAACTCCCATATCGTTCAACTCGTTCAGCGAGAAAGGCAAACTTATGGAAACATGAGGACGCAAAACTACAGGGGCTAAGGTCGAAGGGCTAAGCTAGCCAGTTGCCGGACGGATAGGGTTGGTCTTGGCCAATGCTTTTTCATTGGTCTTTTTTTTTTGGTTTTTATTTGAGAATTGTTATCAATTAAAGTTGTGTTTTGAAATTATTATTTTGTATTAACTGAATTAAGGAAGGTAATGTGCATGAAAACATATTGGCATAAGCTATCGTTTCTTCAAAAGAATGTATTGTTAACTGTATTAGTTATTTTGACGCTTGTTGGTACTATGGGAGCGTTAAGTTTTAACATGTTTCAAAATAGTATGATGTCTATATTCGAAAGGCATTCTTTTGAAACTGGAGATACGGTATTACATAAATTAGACGCAGAAATATTGAGGGATGTTGCAAAAGACCCAACGGCAGAAAGAGAAAAGAGAGAGAAGTTAACAGAGAAATTAGATGAATCAACGAAAGAATTGAACAGTGTTGGACAAACGTATATTGTTGGAGCGAAAAAAAATGAAAAAGGTGAGTTACAAATCGTCGATTTGTCTACAGGTTTAGCAAATGTTGTTGAAGTAAAGCCGGGAGACTATTACAAACAACCAGATCGTTGGATGAAAGCATATGATAAAGTAATGAGCACGAAAAAAGCAAACATAACAGAGGTATATGAAGACGCATTAGGATCATGGGTAACGATATTAGAGCCAATTAAAGATGGAGAAGATAATATTGTGGCAATTGTTGCAGCCGATCTAGATGCCTCTATTGTTCCTATTACAAAGGAAAACTTCATTATACAAGGTTTAATGTTTATTTGTATTTCTGTTTTAATTGCAACTGTTATTCAATTCTTAATTGTGCGTAACGCACTTGCTCCATTGCGAGATTTACGTGAAGGATTGCGCAAAGTCGGTGAAGGTGATTTAAGTATTAAATTAGAGGAAAGACCAGATGATATTGGTATTATTAATGCGTATTTTAATAATACCATCGAGAAGTTTAAAGGAATTATAGATAAAGTGAAGCAGACAGCAGAACAGGTTTCCTCATCTTCACAAGAATTGTCAGTGAGTACGAAAGAGAATAGCATGGCAGTTCAAGAAATCGTAAGTTCTATGGTTGGGTTAAGAGCTGGCGCTCAATCACAAGAAACTTCAGTACCACAGTATTTAGGCATTGTATATGAAATGGAAGATAAGATGGAAGAGATAAAGAATGCTGCAGAACAAATGTCGAAAGAGTCTGAAGGTATGGAGCGTCATTCAGTAAAAGGAAATGGTGTTATTGAACAGGCGATTAATCAAATGAACATAATACAAAATGCAGTACAAGATTTATCTTCTATCATTTATTCTTTGGAAACAAGATCAAAAGAAATTAGTGATATTGTAAATGTAATTACAGGCATTTCAAATCAAACTAATTCGCTAGTTTTAAATGCTTCTATTGAAGCTTCGCGTGCTGAGGCAACCGGAAAGGGGTTTGCCGTTGTTGCTGATGAAGTGCGTAAATTAGCAGAGCAGACGGAAGCATCAGCAAAGGATATAGCAAAATTAATAGGGGAAACACAAGCTGAAACAGAAGAAGCTGTTGTTTCAATGCAAAAAGCTTCAAAAGAAGTAGAATCTGGAATTAAACTTGTTGAAAGTAGTGGTGCTTTCTTTGAAAAAATTTCAAAATCAGCACAATCTGTTACAAATCAAGTTAGAGCTGTTTCTAGCAATTCAAGTGATATTTTGCAAAATAGCCAAAATATTGTTCGTGTTGTAAATGAACTATCACATATCGCAAATATGTATGCGAATAGTAGTAGTAATATTGAAGAGAGTATGAAAGAACAGGAAATGTCTGTACAAGATATTGCTGAATTAGCTAGTTCTTTAAGTTGGCTTTCACAGGAGTTACAAGAGTTAATTGGGGAATTTAAAAGTTAAATGAAATGATTATACATGCTTTTGTTTGTTCAATAAAATAAATCATGCTACAATGAAAACGAATTAAGAACCGGGGAGCCAATTGGCTGAGAGGATGTAAGTATACATCGACCCTCAACCTGATCTGGATAATGCCAGCGTAGGGAGTTACTTTAAAGTGATGTAGCATAAGTTATTATAGAATAACTTGTATACAAGGCTTTCCTACATGGTAGGAAAGCCTTTTCTTTTTTTGAAACCATATTTTGTAAGGGGGATTTTATTATGTCACAACAAGTTACAATTTCATTTTCAGTAGTACCACAAGCGAAGAACAAAGATGTGTATTCCGTTGTTGATAAAGCAATTGAAGTTGTACAACAGTCGGGAGTTCGTTATGAAGTAGGGGCAATGGAAACAACGTTGGAAGGAGAATTAGATGTACTTCTTGACGTCATTAAACGCGCGCAACAAGCTTGCGTCGATGCTGGAGCAGAAGAAGTAATTACTTCTATTAAAATTCACTATCGTCCAAGTACAGGCGTAACGATTGACGAAAAAGTTTGGAAGTACCGTGATGAATATGCAAAACCAGAAGCGATCTAAAATAATCACAACAATTTGGCTTATCCTTCTCATTGCTATATGGGAAGGATCTGTTTCATTATTTAAAATTGAGCCGTGGATTTTACCGAAGCCGTCTGCAATTGTGCAAGAGTTAATTGGAATGAAAGATTTACTATTACCGAATACAGTGCAAACGTTACAGGAAGTAATAATTGGGTTGTTTTTTGCAATTTTACTTGGGACGAGTATTGCTATCATTATGGATGTCATCCCTTTATTTCGAATTTTAATGAATCCATTGCTCGTTATTTCGCAAACAATTCCAATCGTTGTGCTCGCACCATTATTTATTATTTGGTTTGGATACGGAATGTTGCCAAAAGTAATGGTTGTTATTCTTGTTTGTTTCTTCCCAATTGCGCTTAGCATTTTAGAAGGTTTCCAAACGGTAGATAAAAATATGCTGAAACTGTTACAAACAATGAAGGCAACGAAATGGCAAGTTTACCAGAAAGTAAAGTTTCCAGCAGTACTCCCATACTTTTTCTCAGGTTTAAAAATTGCTGTTACATATAGTGTGATGGGGGCGATTATTGGGGAATGGCTTGGTGCCAGCGAAGGATTAGGAGTTATGCTTACAAGAGCAACAAAATCCTTTTTAACGGCTCGAGTATTTGGTGTTGCAGCGATTATCGTCATGGTGACATTATGTCTGTACTTTATTGTTGAATTTATGGCAAGAATAACAGCACCATGGATATACAGAAAGGGCGGCAGAAAATGAAAAAAGGTTTAAAAATTATGTTAGCTGCATTATTAGCAGTAACTGTTGCCGGATGTAATCCGGCGAAGAAAGAAGAAAGTTCAAGTAAAGATAAAAAAGTAAAAGTCGTTTTAGATTGGTTTCCAAATACGAATCATACTGGCTTATATGTAGCGCAAACGAAAGATTATTACAAAAAGCAAGGGCTTGATGTAGAAATTATCCAGCCTGGTGATAATGTAACGGCAGAGCAGATGATTGCTTCTGGGAAAGCAGACTTTGCGATAAGCACACAAGAAAATGTAACATTAGCTCGTGTTGAAGGAATCCCAGTTGTTTCTGTTGGTGCAATTATTCAGCATAATACCTCTGCTTTTGCATCTCTAAAAAAAGATAATATGACGTCACCGAAAGATTTTGAAGGTAAACGTTATGGCGGCTGGGGGGGACCAGCAGAAGAAGCGACGTTAAAGACGATTATGGAGAAACATCAAGCTGATTTTAATAAAGTTGAAAAAATTATTCTTGGACAAACAGATTTCTTTAAATCAATCGGTCGTGATGCAGACTTTGAATGGATTTATTATGGATGGGATGGAATTGAAGCGAAGCGTCAAGGAAAAGAGTTAAATACAATTATGGTAAAAGACTTAGATCCAGCGCTTGATTTCTATAGTCCTGTTATTATTACAAGTGAAAAACATACGAAGCAAGATAAAGATTTTGTGAAAAAATTTATGACGGCAACGACAGAAGGTTATGATTTTGCAATTAAAGAACCGAAAGAAGCTGCGGATATTTTAATTAAAGCTGTTCCGGATGTGAATAAAGAATTAGTACAAGAAAGCCAAAAGTGGTTAAGTACAAAGTATCAAGATGATGCAAAAGCGTGGGGAGTACAGAAGGAAGAGATTTGGACAAATTACATGAATTTCTTATATGACAACAAAGTTATTAAAAAGAAAATCGATGTAAAAGATGCCTTTACAAATGAATTCCTTCCAAGTGAAAAATGAGTGGATTACAAATAAAAGATATTTTAAAAGCTTTCGATGGAAAGAATGTATTAGCAAATATTAGTGCGTCTATACAAGAGGGAGAGTTTGTCTCTTTTGTAGGTCCGAGTGGTTGTGGAAAAAGTACATTATTAAATATGATTGCAAGTGTTGAAGAGCCAACGAGCGGAGAAGTGTTTTATAACGAGGAGTATGTAAAAAAACAAGATGTTGTTAGTTATATGCCGCAACAAGATTTATTACTACCGTGGCGATCGGCTTTGCAAAATATCGTTCTTCCATTGGAAATCGAAGGGAAGCCTAAAAAACAAAGGCTGACAGAAGGAATGGAAGCATTAAAGCAATTTGAGCTAGATGAATATGCAGATCATTATCCAGATGAATTATCAGGTGGAATGCGTCAAAGAATTAGTTTCCTTCGTACGTATTTATGTGAAAAGCCAATTATGCTGCTGGATGAGCCTTTTGGAAAATTAGATGCATTTACAAAAATGGAAGTACACAGTTGGCTTTTAAATTCTTGGCATCAAGAAAAGCAAACAATTGTTATGGTTACACATGACTTAGATGAGGCAATTTTACTTTCTGATCGCGTATTTATTTTATCTCAAAGACCAGCATCAATAGTTGGCGAGGTCCAAGTGGAATTACCTAGGCCGCGAACGATGGATATGTTAACATCTCTTGAGTTAAAGAAGGATAAGGAAGAAATTTTAAGAGTATTGGCTCCTTACATGAAAAAATAGAAAAAAGTCTTTTAACAGTTTTTTGTATAATTGCTGTTAAGAGGCTTTTTTCTATTGAAGGAGAAAGATGAAATCTATAGGGGAAATAGTGGGTTCATTAACATCGGATAAATTGGAAGAAGGAACAAAAGAAAAAGTAGAGAATAGAATATAACAGAGTGGTTTATACTCTTAATATAACAAATGTTAAAGGAGTGAAAGGATAAAATGACTTTATCAACTGTTCTTCAAATGGTTTTAGCTTGATACGGGAGAAGTCTGCCCATTTTTAACAAATAAGCTAAATTGAAGACAGCAGGTAAAGAACCTTAATCCTTTCTTACGATAATATGTAATGGGTAAGGTGTATTCACCTTACCCATTTTTATATGTATAACTAAATAAGGCTTTATACTGTTGTTCTCTCTATTTAGCTTATGGATCATAAGAAAAGGAGAGAAAAAAGATGAGTATATTAACAGTAGAAAATGTAAGTCATTCATATGGTGAGAAAACCATTTTATATAATGCGTGCTTTCGATTATTAAAGGGCGAACATGTTGGGCTAGTAGGGAAAAATGGAATTGGAAAATCCACATTATTACGCTTGTTAACAGGAGAACTTATACATGATGATGGAAACATTGAATGGTTTCCACATGTGAAGATTGGCTTTCTGCAACAGCATATAGATTTACAAGAAGGCATAACAATTGAAGAATACTTGCAAAGTGCGTTTTCTAACCTGTATGAGTTGGAACGTGACATGTTAAAACTTACAGAAGAGATGGCTGGAGCAGGAGAAGTAGCGAAATTGTTAGTAAGGTATGGAGAGTTACAAACTATATTGGAGAATTCTAATTTTTATCAAATTCATACAGAAATTGAGGAAGTAGCAACAGGCTTAGGCTTGTTTGAAATAGGATTGGAAAAGGATGTTTCAAAGTTAAGTGGTGGTCAGCGGACAAAGTTGTTACTTGGGAAACTCCTTTTAGAAAAAGCGGATGTTTTATTATTAGATGAGCCAACTAACTATTTAGATACAGCACATATAGAATGGTTGCAATCATATTTACAAATGTATGAAAAAGCTTATATTATCATTTCGCATGATGAAATATTTTTGAACAATATTACGAATGTTATTTATCATCTAGAAGAACGAAAGGTTAAGCGCTATGCGGGAGATTATGAAACCTTTTTGCAAAGTTATCAATTACAAAGGAAACAATTACAAGCGGCGTATGCGAAACAACAAAAAGAAATTGCACATTTAGAGGGTTTTATTCAAAAAAATAAAATTCGTAAAGCGAAACAAGCGAAAAGTCGTGAAAAAGTATTAGAGAAAATGAAAAAGGTTGAAAAGGTTAACGATGTACCTCGCGCCCGTTTTGATTTTAATGTTTATACTGAGCCAGTGAGTCGTATATTACAGGTAGAGAAACTGAAAATTGGTTATGGTGAACCGTTATTTCCAGAATTGGATTTTCAAGTGAAAAAAGGGGAAAAGATTGCGATTATTGGTCATAATGGGATTGGAAAAACAACAATGTTAAAAACATTACTAGGACAAATAAAACCGTTAGGCGGCTCAGTTTCTGTTGGGGAACGAGTAAAACCCGCTTATTTTGCACAAGAGGAATTTTCCTCAGAAATAACTGCACTAGAAAGAGTATGGGCAGGGAGACCAGATATGACAAGAAAAGAAATCCGACAAGCATTAGCAAAGTGCGGATTGAAAGAAGAACATGTATTAAAACCTATCCAGTTATTAAGTGGAGGAGAACAAACAAAAGTACGATTATGCGAACTTATCGTAACTAAAAGCAATGTTTTAATTTTAGATGAACCAACTAACCATTTGGATACAGAGACTAAGACGGATTTACAGGAAGCGTTAAAACAATATAAAGGTACAGTTTTAATTGTTTCACATGAGCCCTCTTTCTATGAAGCATGGATAACGAAAATATGGAATATCGAAAAATGGAACGTTTAACAATAATCACAAAGAAAAGGCGTTAGCTTTTATGAGCTAATGCCTTTTCTTTGTGATTAACATGATTTTCGAGAACTCTCAAATGAGGATTGTAAGAAAAAGAACTCTTATGGTGCGCTTATAAGCGCACYATAAGAGTTCTTTTTCTTTGGTTATATTTATAATAATACTAGATGCCTTTCCCTAATAGGCTACTATCTTTTTTATATATATAGATAGTTTGAAATGGAATGGAAATGATTCCTATATGTAAAGGATAATGTGATTAGTATGGGAAAACAATAGAACTTAAAGGAAATTCATGTAAAATTCAGATGAACTTCACGCGAACTTCATATTAGAAACTAAATATAATTATAATAGGTTATTATAATATAAAATGTGATTTTTCATAAAATTAAAAGTTTAAATTTAGGATAGAGCACTCAAACCTAAATTCAAACTTTAGTGAAATAATTAATGGAGGTTACGTTTAGTTTTCATTAATGGATGCATTTACAAGTTCGGCGGGATTGCCTGTTCCTGCCCCTCCGATTGTAACTGATCCACCAGGAGGAATTTCACCATTCCATCCTGCATTCGTAATTACGTAATGATTATTTATTTTACTACTAATTTTAGAATCCCAAACTTGTGTTAAATTGCCGTTATAATCAAATTCTAATTTCCAGTTTTTAATAGGGGTCGTTCCGCTATTTTTAATTATAATTGAGAAGTTGTAACCACTTCCCCAATTTGAAGTGACTGAAAAGGTAGCATTGCCATTTCCACCAGGAGGTGTTGTGTTAGCATCATCTGTTTTTATAAGAATAGAAGTAGGTTGTGATTTGTTACCAGCAGCATCTTTTGCTAATACTGAAAATGTGTATTCTGTATTAGGTTTCAAGTTTTTAATTGTAATGCTATTTGTTGTTGTACTCCATTTTTCTTCTCCGGCAGTAATTTCATATTCAGTAACGCCTACGTTATCAGTAGATGCAGTCCAGTTTAATTGAACTGAGTTTGAATTTTTATTTGTAACAGAAATATTTTTTACATTTGTTGGTGATTCAGTATCTTTTTGAGTAATAGGTCCACCAAGTAATTCTTTTACTAACGTATCAAGTAATTTTGGTCCACTACAACTATATTTTGGACTTGTACGGCAATCCCCGCTTAGTTCCCAAAACATTGCGCCACTTAAACCTTTTGTCTTTATATAGTCTGTTTTATATTTCATAGATTCGTTGTCATCATAGCTAATAAACGTGCCTGTAGTCGCATTATATAAATAAGGTACTTTCGCTACATCGTTCCATCCGCGAACAAAACCATTTTTATTCACATAATTAGATGCTAAATCACCATAATCGTACACACCTGTGTCACCGGTAGAATAATCATCCCAAGTACCTTTAGAAGCGAGCTTTCCGTCACTACCTGGTTTACAAGGTTGGTATTGCCCATTATTTTCTTTTCCGCAACTTTTCCATCCACGTCCGTAAAAAGGTACACCTAATACGAGTTTATCCGCTGGAACCCCTTCATTTGTATAAATGTCTATCGCACCATCTACGTAAAATTTCGTATCCGCTGCGGGGTCATTTGGATCTTTGTATAGTGCAGCATTATGGTTAGAAGTAGCTTCCCATCCACCGTGGAAATCGTATGTCATAATATTAATCCAATCCAGTATTTGAGAAATCTTCTTTAGCTCTGTATGATCCGCATAACGTTGGCTTGCACCTGACGCGATTGTTAGTAAATATTGTTTACCATCTTCTGCACCAGCTTTCGTTAATGCATTTCGAACATCTTGAAGCAGAAGGGTGAAGTTTTGTTTATCTTCAGGACGATAACTACCACCAGGAATCGTTTCAACACCCGGGTATTCCCAGTCTAAATCAACGCCGTCAAATCCATATTCGCGAAGAAAAGCTACTGTAGATTCAGCGAATACTTTTCTTGTTTTTTCATCAGCGGCCATATCAGAAAAGCGGTTAGACCAAGTCCAGCCACCAACTGAAATAATTGTTTTTAAGTGAGGATACTTAGCTTTTAATCGTTTCAGTTCTCCGAAATTTCCACAGCGGGCATATTTATCACAATCTTCCCAAGTTGTACCCGATCCCGGATAAGATTTTGTGACATCAGCCCATGGTTCACCGAGTACGAGAGTGCCATTAGGGACCTCTTTATTTTGCAGTGGTACACCAGATTCTTTACAGTTCCACGTTTGTTTATTTGGATTATCGGGGTGAGTAGAAGGGTTTCCATGTTTTCCATTCCAGCAAATATCAGCGAAAGCATAGTTTAAATGAGTTAGCTTTGATGCATCAATGTCTGCAACTTGATAATTACGTCCGTAAACGCCCCATGAAGGAAAATACCCAACAATTTTTTGACCTTGCTTTGGTGAATCTGCTAATGCGAAATTTGGAGTAATAAAGTTTGTGAGAAAAAGAGGTAAGAAAAGTAGTAGGGATAGTAATAGTAGCGTGAATTTTTTTGATCTCATAGTCATTTCTCCTTTCAAAATAAAAGATATATTTAAAGGCATGCGCCAATAAATCAAAGTGAATCTAGACGTATGAAACGTCTAGATAAAAATGATCAGACATCACGAAGTCTATACAAGGGAGCTGGGGGTGATTAAATCGTAGCAAATGCAAGATTTGGTGTAAACGCTTTATTTGATTCGCAAAGATTTTCTCAATATTAAATGGCTCTAATACAGACTACACATGAAAATAAAATATTGATTAGGGAGGAAAAGGCTCCTTGTAATTAAATTTGAGAAAAAATTGTATAAAGTCAATTTGTAATAGCGTAGCAAGATGAGAAAATATCATGTAAAATAATAGTAAAAATATGTAAAGGAGCGAATGGTGTGGATGTCTTTTTGAACATTGCTGAAGAAAAAATTCGACAAGCAATACGGAATGGTGATCTCGATCATATTCCGGGGAAAGGAAAACCACTACAATTAGAAGACCTTTCAATGGTACCTCCAGAACTTAGAATGAGTTATAAAATCTTGAAAAATGCAGGTATGATTCCACCAGAAATGGAACTACAAAAAGATATATTAAAAATAGAAGACTTAATTGCGTGCTGTTATGATGAAGTAGAGAGAACAGAATTACAAGAAGAGTTAACAGCAAAAACGCTGCGTTTTCAGCAGGTAATGGAAAAGAGAAAGATTAAAGATAGTTCGGCTTTTCGTATGTATCAGGATAAAGTATTTCGTAAATTACGCTAAGAGGGATAAGATGAATACATTTGAAACGATAGAAGAATTAGCGACATATATTGAAGGACAACAATTGGTACTGCTGTTTATTAAAACGGAAAATTGTGGTGTTTGTGATGTTATGTTAAGAAAAGTAAATTGCGTATTAGAGAATTATGATTACGTAGAGAAAGTAGAAATATTACTACAAGACATGCAAGAGATTGCAGGGCGATATGCGGTATTTACAGGGCCGACAGTTTTATTATTTTATAATGGAAAAGAAATTCTTCGTGAATCGCGCTTTATTTCACTTGAAAATTTAGAGAGAACCATTCAATTATTCGAAGATTAAGGGAGGCTTTTATATGGAATTTATTATTGTCATACTATTATTTGTTGTAGTTGGAACGATCGCAACAGCAGTTCGATCAAACAAAAAGAAGGTAAATCTTACAAAACAAAATAACATTCATAATTCATCCAACAGCTCATCACCATTATTTTTCTTTGCTGGATCGGATAATGATAGCTCGCACGATGGAGGTTCACATGATTGCGGAGGTTCTTTTGGTGGAGATAGTGGAGGTAGCTGCGGTGGTGGAGGCGGCGGTGATTGATGAGAATACGCCCTATAGGGGGCGTATTTCTTTTTAAACAAACGTTTGATTAGTTGGCTTCCACATGCATAAAAACAGTTAAACAAACGTTTGATTAAATATTTTTAACATGCTAGGGGAAATGACAAGGGAACCGTATTTCTTACTAAATTAGGATTTAAATTTGGAATAATACATATGATTCGAATGTGGTTTGAAAGTACGTTTTCTTAAATAAGGAGTATAGCCTCTTGCGATAGAGGTTTTTATTTGTTATTATTAGACCGAACGGTCGGTTTAAAGAGGTGTGAATATGAGAAGAAGCGCAGAAGAGATAAAGAAAGAAATTGCTTATAAAGCAGAAAGTCTGTTTTCACAGAAGGGCTATGCAGCGACATCTATGGAAGAGATTTGTGAGATTACAGAGAGAAGTAAAGGAAGCATTTATTATCACTTTAAAAGTAAAGAAGAATTATTTTTATTTGTAGTGAAACAGCATACGTATGATTGGCTTGAAAAATGGAATGAAAAAGAGAAGTTGTATAGTACTAGTACTGAAAAACTATATGGTCTCGCGGAATATTATGTAGAGGACATACAGCAACCCATTTCAAATGCAATAGAGGAATTCTCTATGAGCCAAGTTGTAAGTAAAGAAATTCTAGATGAACTGTTAGCTTTAACTAGAGAATCATATGTTATGGTTGAGAAATTAATTGAAGCAGGTATACAGTCTGGAGAGTTTCAAGAAGATGATACGCGTGATCTTATGTATATTGTGAATGGATTATTATCTGGGCTTGGAGTACTTTACTACGAGTTAGATTATAAAGAGCTGAAACGTATTTATAAAAAGGCAATAGATGTATTGTTAAAAGGAATGGCAGCTGAATAATAGGTCAGTTGCTTTTCTTACAAAATAAATTAGACCGAACGGTCGGTTTATGGAAGGGGAATAAAAATGAACGCTTTATTTAAAAACCGAGCATTTATGCTCGTTATGGCATCTGATATTTTACAACAATTTGCAATTTGGATCAGAAATATGGCTCTTTTGTATTTCATAATGGAGCGAACGAATAATGATCCAGTTTCAGTTTCTTTATTATCGGTTATGGAATATGCACCTATTTTTATTTTCTCGTTTATCGGTGGGGCGCTAGCTGATCGCTGGAATCCGAAAAGAACGATGGTCGCTGGAGATGTATTAAGCGTACTGTCTATTGTAGGAATTGTCTTGTTGTTAAAGCTGGATTATTGGCAGGCTATATTTTTTGCAACACTCATTTCCGCGATTGTAGGTCAGTTTTCTCAGCCATCATCTTCGCGTATATTTAAACGCTATGTAAAAGAAGAACAGGTAGCAAATGCGATTGCATTTAATCAAACATTACAGTCGCTATTTATGATTTTTGGACCAGTGGTAGGATCGCTTGTGTACACACAACTTGGTTTATTTACGTCACTATATAGCTTAATTATTTTATTTTTGTTATCTGCTATCGCTCTTTCATTTTTACCAAAATGGGTGGAACAAGAGCAAGTGGCGAGAGGTTCATTAAAAAATGATATAAAAGAAGGTTGGAAATACGTTCTTCACACGCGAAATTTACGTATGATTACGATCACTTTCACCATTATGGGCTTAGCTGTTGGACTAACGACTCCATTAGAAGTGTTTCTTGTAATAGAACGGCTTGGAATGGAAAAGGAAGCCGTTCAATATTTAGCCGCAGCTGATGGAATCGGTATGTTAATTGGTGGTATTGTTGCTGCAGTTTTCGCTTCAAAAGTGAATCCGAAAAAGATGTTTGTATTCGGTATGAGCATATTAGCGATGTCATTTTTAGTAGAAGGGTTATCTACATCATTTTGGATTACTAGTTTCATGAGATTTGGAACAGGTATTTGTTTAGCCTGTGTCAATATCGTTGTCGGTACGCTTATGATTCAACTTGTACCAGAAAATATGATTGGCAGAGTAAATGGAACGATTTTACCACTGTTCATGGGGGCAATGTTAATTGGAACTTCACTAGCTGGAGGATTGAAGGAGATGACCTCACTAGTTACTGTATTTTGTATAGCAATGGCACTTATTTTATTTGCGATAGGTCCGGTTTTACGTATGCAAATAAAGAAAGAAGATATTGTGAATCGAGAGGAAATGACGAATTGATTAGTTTCGAAATAGCTATTGTAAGGGAGCAGAATTGCTCCCTTTTCTTGTGGCAATCTTTTGACAATGACATGCCCCAACTATATACTGATGATGTAAAAACGATTTTACAGGTTAGGAGAAACGGTGTGAAAAATCAAATCTATGAATTGCGCACTGCAAATAGTATTTCACAAGGTGCATTAGCGGATAAGTGTAACGTATCAAGACAGACGATAAATGCAATTGAGAATAATAAATATGATCCAAGCTTAGCACTAGCATTCCGGTTAGCAGAAGTATTAGGAACAACTGTCGATAAACTATTTTTGTACAAGCTTTAGAGTTTTTAATTGTGGGGCGTTATCGTTAAAAATATAAGAGAAAGATCCCCTTCTTGTGTGAAGGGGATCTTTCTCTTATATTGTTTTAGTTTTCGGATTAGGTGGTGTAACGGACGTATCATTTTCGGGTACTCTAGTTAATAAGAATCCACCGATAATAAATAAGACAATAATACTAAGGACACCAGCGTTTGTTTTTCCTGTTAATTGTGTTGTGACACCAACTAATACCGGACCCATAATTGCCGCGAATTTACCAAAGATATTATAAAATCCGAAGAATTCATTTGCAGATTCTTTCGGTACTAGTTTTGCGAAATAAGAACGGCTAAGTGCTTGAATCCCGCCCTGAGAAGTAGCAACTAACATTGCTAAAATCCAGAAATCAAACGTCGTTTTTAAGAAATAAGCATATGTGCAAATAATGATATAAATGATAATGCCGACATATAGCATTTTTTTACTGGTAAATGTTTCCGATAGTTTTCCATATAATAAAGCAAATGGACAAGCGACAATTTGTGTTACAAATAAGATGATTAATAGATTGGTTGCACTAATACCGAGATCTGTTCCGTAAGCAGTAGACATAGTGATAATTGTATCTACCCCATCAATGTAGAAAAAGTAAGCTATTAGGAACATAAATACAGTTTTATATTCTTTAATATTTTTAAACGTATTAGCAAGGCGCTTGAAGCTCATTGCAATTGGTCTTGGATGACGTTCAATATAGTGTGTTTGCTCTACATTTTTTAGCATTGGTATCGTAAATAGTCCCCACCAAAGAGCTGTTATTGCAAAGGAAATTTGACTAGCAATTCCGACTGATAAGGGGATAGTTCCTTTTTGAGCAAGAATAATAAGAGCAATACAACCGATAAAAGGAATTGTGCTCCCAATGTAACCTAATGCAAAACCTCGCGTAGAAATTCGGTCCATTCTATCTCCTGAGGTAACATCTACTAGAAATGCATCATAAAAAATATTTGCTCCAGCAAAGCCAACTAATGCGAGCATATAGCATCCTAGTAATAAGTACCACTGAGATGTTGGAACAATTGCTAGCATACTTGTAAATACGATACCGAGTCCAAAGAAGAATGTGAAAAATCGTTTTTTAAATCCCTTATAATCAGCAACTGTGCCGAGAATAGGAGCGAGTATAGAAATTAAAAGTGTAGCGAACGAGTTTGCATATCCCCAATAGGCTGTTGAAGTTGCGCCAGATAGTCCAGCTTCTTTTGCAGCTGCTTTAAAGTAAATTGGGAATAATGCAGTTGTAATGACGAGCGAATATACCGAGTTCGCCCAATCGTACAATATCCAGCTTTTTTCTTGTCTGGACATTTTTTTCATATAATGTTCCCCCTTAAATTTGTTCTACTAACAGTGTACAAAAATAAAAATTATAAAAAGAGAAACAGTGATGATTTTTACATAACTTTTACATATATACACAGTTCTTTACAATTGAAGTAAATCCTCTACAATTGCGCCGTCTGTTTCACCTAAGTGCAAACCGAGTAACCTAGCGATAGTCGGACCTTCATCAATCAGTCTCATATACGGAATTGTAACGCCGCTTTGAATGCCTTTCCCAGCAGCTATAAAAATTGTTTCATAGTTAGGTTTTGTTGGGGAATATCCATGCGTTCCAAATGTATATTTCTTACTAGAATTAACATCTTCTTTATTAATTTCTTTTATGAAATCACCTGTATAATTTTCAATGAAGTAATAACCTTCCATGGCCTCTAGCATAAATAAGCAATTACCATCAGCGCCACGTTCTTTTGCATCTTCATCGTGCAGAATAAATTCAATTCCATTTTGTTTATCCTGAAGAAGCTCTTCAAGAAGAAGTTGAATCTCTTTAATCGTTTCAGTATCATTTTTATCCTTTACATGTACGTAGGCAGATCCATCACAGCTTTGGCAATAAGCTTTCCAATCGTGTATTTTTCCACGTTTATTTACGGATATAAGCCCTTTTTGACAGAATAGGACATTTAATTGGATTGCCTTGTTTTCACTTAAAGCGCTATGGTCACCAAGTGCAATAATTGTACTTTCTTCGTATATACCACTTTCTTTTAATGTATGGATAATTTTTCCGAGGCGTTCGTCGTGTCTGTGGATTGCAGCTACTGTTTCCTCAGACTCGAAGCCATGGTAATGTCTTTGAGTATCTAAATCAGTAAAATGTACAAACATAACATTAGGCTTTTTCGTCTGAATTGTATGTACGGCAGAAGCAAGGACGAAATTATCAAGCTCAGGCTGTGACAACCCATTTCGTATATGGCCGAAACGACGATTTAAATCTAATTGATATAGCGGGCTACCGCTAAATAATGAAACTAAAATTTGATTTTGCCACGGTCTATTTGGAAAAATTTCTGGTAAATTGTAATCGATATTTGCTCTTCCAGTAACAGGCCATAGAAGGGCTGCTGTCGTTAAATTTGCTTTGCGTGCTTCATCATATAAAGTTGTCCCGTTAATGGACTTTCGGTACCAATGCCAATCTGGTGACTCACGTCCTGGTTGAAGTAATGTATTGCTGACAACGCCATGCTTATTAGGATAATTACCGGTTACGATTGTTGAGTGGCTTGGATATGTTACAGAAGGATAAATTGGCTCCACTTTTTTCGCAATCGCGCCCCTTTTTATTAAAGTTTGGAAATTAGGTAGTTTTTGTAATATAGGAAAATCTAAAGCTGATAAGCAGTCAAAAGATAAAATAATGACGCGATTTGTTAATGCTTTATCCATAAAGTTTCCCTCCTGATTATATAAAACCTATTCTTATATATTACTATTAATACCTGGTAATAAAAATATATTTTTGAATAAAATTTCGTTATTTATTTTCAGAAAAATTAAACATATAATAAGTATAAGGGAATGAATGGAAGGAGGGAATACTATGGATTGGCTAGATGGATTTGGTATCTTTTACATCATTGGTGGAGTCACCGTTCTCCTTGTATTTTTTATGTCATATTTACTAAAGAAACGTTTTCCAGATAAACAGTTTGATATTATATTTGCACTTAGTTTAGTACTTCTTTGTTTAGCTTTCTTTCCTGTAACAATGATCGCTATTGGTGGTTGGGAAGGAATGGGATACGGATTTATTTGTTTCTTCGTTTTAATTGGTACACTAATTGGTATGGTTGCTCATCAACTTGTAAAAATAGTTCGGAAAAGTTACGTATAAAACAGTGATAATTGAAAATAATGTATAAAAATAAGAAAATTGGCTCTTGTTTTGAAATAAAATTTATATTATGATATTCAACAAATTTATTTTGTTATAACGATGAAAAAGGAATAGTACATGTCTTACCTTTTTGCAGAGAGAGAATCCTTTTGGCTGGAAGATTCTTAAAGAGGCGATATGGAACCTACCTTTGAGTTCTGCATATGCAGCGGGAAATTCCCGTTATCAAAAAGAGAGCATACTCAATTTTTTTGTGTATGAATCAGGGTGGTAACGCCGACAAAGCTCGGTCCCTATTTGGGGACGCGGGCTTTTTCTATTTTCTAAAGGAGGAAGAATAACTATGGTAAAAGAACAAGTACAAGCCATTACGAAAATGGAAGAAGACTTTGCTCAGTGGTATACCGATATTGTAAAAAAAGCGGAGCTTGTTGATTATTCAAGTGTGAAAGGTTGTATGATTTTACGTCCATACGGTTATGCATTATGGGAAAATATGCAGAAAGTAATGGATGAAAAATTAAAAGAATCTGGTCATGAAAATGTGTACATGCCGATGTTTATTCCAGAGAGTTTATTACAAAAAGAGAAAGATCATGTTGAAGGATTTGCTCCTGAAGTAGCATGGGTTACTCATGGCGGAGATGAGAAATTGGCGGAAAGACTTTGTATACGTCCTACATCTGAAACTCTATTCTGTGAGCATTTTTCAAAAATTGTTCAATCATATAATGATTTACCAAAGTTATATAACCAGTGGTGTTCAGTAGTTCGTTGGGAGAAGACGACGAGACCATTCCTTCGTACAACTGAATTTTTATGGCAAGAAGGTCATACGATTCATGAAACGGCAGAAGAATCTCAAATTGAAACATTAAATATTTTAAATCTATATGCTGCTTTTTGTGAAGAGTATTTAGCGATTCCGGTTATTAAAGGGCAAAAAACAGAAAAAGAAAAGTTTGCAGGAGCGAAGGCAACTTATACGATTGAAAGTTTAATGCATGATGGAAAAGCACTTCAAACAGGAACATCTCATAACTTTGGAACGAATTTCTCTGAAGCATTTGATATTAAGTTTTTAGACCGTAACGGTAAATGGCAATACGTACATCAAACATCTTGGGGTGTATCAACAAGAATGATAGGTGGACTTATTATGGTTCATAGCGATAATAACGGACTTGTAATGCCACCGAAAGTCGCTCCAGTACAAGTTGTTATCGTTCCTATTGCTCAGCACAAAGAAGGTGTGTTAGAAAAAGCAACAGAGTTGCAAGGACGTATTCAGAAGGTTGCACGTGTAAAAATAGATGCTAGCAATAAAACACCTGGCTGGAAATTTAATGAGTATGAAATGAAGGGTGTTCCAATTAGATTAGAAGTTGGTCCAAAGGATATTGAAAAGAATCAAGTTGTACTTGTAAGGCGAGATACGAAAGAAAAAGAGTTTATATCAATGGATCAATTAGAAGAACGCATTCCAGCACTACTTGAGGGAATTCACCATTCTTTATTTAGTAAAGCAAAAGTATTTCGCGATGAGAATACGTATAGTGTGACGAATTTCGAAGAGATGAAAAAAGCGGCTGATGAAAAGCAAGGATTTATTAAAGCGATGTGGTGTGGAGAACTAGCTTGTGAAGAAAAATTAAAAGAAGAAGTTGGAGTATCTTCACGTTGTATTCCGTTCGAACAAGAAAGTTTAGCTGACGAATGTATTTGCTGTAGTAAAAAAGCGAAGCAGATGGTGTATTGGGGAAAAGCGTATTAATACTCTTTCTACTAGATGACAAAAAGGACCTTTGATTGCATAATAAAATGCAATCAAAGTCCTTTTTAGTTTTATCCCGCTATTTGCTAGGCAGTAAAACTCCCACTTCAAAATTCGGCTGGAGCAAAGAAGTTAGGTGGGAGCCCTGCTGCCCGTAAAAGCCCGATTGGTGAAGGTTAATAATCAGTGGGGGATGAACAAAATCCCCACTGATTAAAGTTTCACTTTATAATCTGTTTCATGTATTTTTAGATGGAAGGATGATTTTTTTATTTTGCGTTTTTACGACGAATAAATAGTAACACACCAATTAGGAATGTCGAAAGACCAATTAAAATAGATGCAGGATAATGCGTTGCAGTATTAGGCAATTTATTGCCTTGTTTTGTTGCATTATCTTTTGCGTTACCGCTTTGAGAGCCGCTATCGCCTTTAACACGGTTGCCGCCCTGAGAGCCATTACCACCTTGAGAACTGCTGTCGCCTTTAACACGGTTGCCGCCCTGAGAGCCACTGCCACCAGAACCACTGCTACCAGAACCACTGCCACCAGAACCACTGCCACCAGAACCACTGCCACCAGAACCATTGCCACCAGAACCATTGCTACCAGAGCCATTGTCACCAGAACCACTGCCACCAGAACCGTTGCCACCGGAGCCATTGCCACCAGAACCATTGCCACCAGAACCATTGCCACCAGAGCCGTTACCGCCAGAGCCGTTACCGCCAGAACCGTTGCCACCAGAGCCATTGCCACCAGAACCGTTGCCACCAGAGCCATTGCCACCAGAGCCATTGCCACCAGAGCCATTGTCACCAGAACCACTGCCACCAGAGCCGTTACCGCCAGAACCACTGCCACCAGAACCGTTGCCACCAGAACCACTGCCACCAGAACCGTTGCCACCAGAACCGTTGCCACCAGAACCGTTGCCACCAGAACCGTTGCCACCAGAACCGTTGCCACCGGAGCCGTTACCGCCAGAACCACTGCCACCAGAACCGTTGCCACCAGAACCGTTGCCACCAGAGCCATTGTCACCAGAACCATTGCCACCAGAACCATTGCCGCCAGAACCACTGCCGCCAGAACCGTTGCCGTCAGAACCACTGCCACCAGAACCACTGCCACCAGAACCGTTGCCACCAGAACCATTGCCACCAGAACCACTATCGTCCTGAGAACCATTGTTTCCTGGAGGTTTATTATTATCTTTTGAATTACCTTCTGCTAAAGTATCGTTATTTTGTACAATAGCGTTTGTTATTGGATGGAAGTTTTCAGTTGCAGCATTACCAATATTTAAGCCGCTAAAAAAGGATAAAGAAAGTGTTGATGCTAAAATGAATATTTTTGTCATTGTTTTCCTCCTGAAGAAAAAATTATTGTTCCATCTAAAATACACCCCTTTGTAATATTTCATAGGAAAAAGAGTTTTATGCAAAAAAAACTATATATAGAAAAAGGTGGTGTATTTCTAAAGGGAGAAAAGAGTTAATGTAAATTCCTTGCAAATAGTAGAGTGATGGAGAATTTACACTCATAACAGTAGAGGAAGTGGCAACGGATGAAAGAATATATTGCATTTGATATTGGTGGTACGCAAATTAAATATGGAATTGTTTCAGAAATAGGGGTAGTACTAATACATAAAAAGGTCCCAACAGAAATTCACTTGGGCGGGGAACAAATTGTTCAAAAACTTATATGTTTATCAAAAAAGTTAATGACTGAACATACTATTTCCGGAATTGGTATTAGTACAGCGGGAATTGTTGATATTGATAAAGGAGTTATAACGGGAGGTGTGGATCATATTCCGCGTTATGCTAATATTTCTATTGTTGAGAGATTACAAGAAGTATTAAAAGTTCCTGTATCTATTGAAAATGATGTTAATTGTGCAGCCTTAGGCGAGAAATGGAAAGGTACAGGGAGGGGAGAAAGCGATTTTATTATGCTTACGCTTGGAACGGGCATTGGTGGAGCAATTGTTATAAATGGAGAGTTATACCGTGGACATTCGTTTGGCGCTGGGGAATGGGGGAACATGTTAATAGAAGGGAAAACTTTTGAGGAGGTTGCCTCAATTTCGGGATTAATTCATCTCGTACGAAGATATAAAGGTAAAAAGGAGTGGGATGGTAAAACAATTTTCGAATTATATGATAAGGGTGATAGCGGTGTTACTCAAGCCGTGAAGATTTTCTTTAAACATTTGGCGATTGGTATTAGCAATCTTGCTTATATTTTTAATCCGAAAATGATTATTATTGGTGGGGGAATTACTGAAAGAGGAGATGATTTCTTAAATGAAGTGAAGGAAGAGATAGGAACATACTTAAATCAAGAGATTTATAGTAATTGTGAGATTAAACTTGCGCAAAGCGGTAATTGTGCAGGAATGATTGGCTCTATTTACCACTTATTACATCAGTATAAATAAATATAGTAGCTGTTTTCATATAATTGAGAATTTATCCTTTTTCTCATTAGATAAATAATGCTACAATATAAGAGAAGAATACAATGTTTTCCGAGTTGGAAAATGCTTTGTAGAAAGGAAGAAACTTCATGCCTATTATTTTAGAAAAAGGACAAAAGATTGATTTAACGAAAGGACAACCGAGAGTAGCGAAACTACAGGTTGGCTTAGGCTGGGATCCAATTGGGCAATCAGGTGGGTTTCTGTCTTCTTTATTTGGAAGTAAACCAAGTGTAGATTGTGATGCATCTGTCGTTATGTTAGAAGGGGATCGTTTTTTAAACAAAAATGATCTAGTTTACTTCGGCAACAAACTTTCTACTTGTGGTAGTATTATTCATTCAGGAGATAATTTAACAGGTGAAGGCGCTGGTGACGACGAAACAATTTTCGTAGAATTACATAAAGTTCCGAGCCGTATTAATCGTTTAGTATTCGTTGTAAATATTTATGACTGTGTAAATCGTCGTCAAGACTTTGGGATGATTCGCAATGCATATATTCGTATTCAAAACCCACAAACAGGTGAAGAATTAGCGCGTTATAACTTGTCAGATAATTATGCTGGCAAAATGACTTTAATTGCAGGTGAAATGTACCGAGACGGAAACGAATGGAAGTTTTCAGCAGTGGGAGAAGGAACACAAGATAAAAACTTAAGTGAGATTGTATCACGTTACCAATAAAATAAACCAAGGAGGAATAGTATAATATGGCATCTATTTCATTGAAAAAAGGACAAAAGGTAGACTTAACAAAAACAAATCCAGGTCTTTCGAAAGTTCTTGTAGGACTTGGTTGGGATACGAATCGTTATGACGGACAAAATGATTTCGATTTAGATGTTAGTATCTTCTTAGTAGGTGCTAACGGTAAAGTTTCAGGTGCAGAGGATTTCGTCTTCTATAATAATCCAAAAGGTGCGAATGGTGCTGTAGAGCATTTAGGAGATAACCGTACAGGTGAAGGTGAAGGCGACGATGAAACAATTAAAATAGACTTAAAAAATGTTCCTGCTAACATTGAGCGTATTTGTTTCACAATTACAATTTATGATGGAGAAGGCCGCAGCCAAAACTTCGGACAAGTTTCTAATTCTTTCGTACGTATTATGGATGAAGAAAAGAATGCAGAATTAATTCGTTACGATTTAGGAGAAGATTTCTCTATTGAAACAGCTGTAGTAGTGAGCGAATTATACCGTCACGCAGGTGAATGGAAATTCAATGCAATCGGAAGTGGATTCCAAGGTGGATTAGGTTCTCTATGTAATAACTTTGGTTTAGATGTAGAGTAATAGATTTATATATCCATCAGTGAAACGCGTAATTACTGATGGATATATTTTTAAAAATTAAAATATAGAGGTGAATATATATGGTTATTCAATTGCAAAAAGGACAGAAAATTGATTTAGCTAAAACAAGCCCAGGTTTATCAAGAGCAGTAATTGGTCTTGGATGGGATATTAAATCTTATGATGGTGGATCTGATTTCGATTTAGATGCATCTGCCTTTTTATTAGATGCGAACGGGAAATGTACGAAGGAAACTGATTTTATTTTCTATAATAATTTACAGTCTCCTTGTGAATCAGTTTTACATACAGGAGATAACCGTACAGGTGCAGGTGACGGTGATGATGAGCAACTTGTTGTCGATTTGAAAAAGGTTCCAGCAGATGTTCATAAAATTGCTATTACAGTTACAATTTATGATGGTGAAGGCCGTAATCAAAACTTTGGACAGGTTGCAAATGCATTCGTTCGTTTAGCAAATGAAGAAACAAACGAAGAAGTTCTTCGTTTTGATTTAGGGGAAGATTTCTCCATTGAAACAGCAGTTGTCTTTTGTGAATTATATCGTCATAATGGACAGTGGAAGTTTAGTGCAGTAGGAAGCGGATTCCAAGGTGGATTAGGTGCGCTTGTAAAAGCGTATGGCTTGGATGCATAAGAAGGGAAACGACATTCGTTTCCTTTTTTTGACCTTTCTATAAATCTAGCAAAGAATAGGGGATAAAGGTAAGATGAGTATTTTGCAAGGAATCCTTGATACGTATGCTCAGTTTTTCGACTTGGACATGTGGATTAAAGTGTTACAAGATCCAGTATCTTGGGGGTTAATAGGTACACTTGTTGTACTTGAAGGGTTATTATCTGCTGACAATGCACTTGTGCTAGCGGTAATGGTAAAACATCTTCCAGAAGAAAAACGAAAAAAAGCATTATTCTATGGACTGATTGGAGCTTATGTATTCCGTTTTATTGCAATTGGAATTGGAATGTTCTTAATTAAATTAGCATGGGTAAAAGTGTTAGGTGCACTTTACTTAGCTTGGCTTTCAGTTAAATACTTCATTGATAAAAGAAAAGGTAATGCAGAAGAAGAGGAAGCTCATGGTATGAACCAAAACAGTATTCTCTTCAGAATGTTTGGTGTCTTCTGGGGAACAGTTGCGATGGTTGAATTAATGGATATCGCGTTCTCTGTAGATAGCGTACTTGCTGCATTTGGTGTATCAAATCAAGTTTGGATTCTATTATTAGGTGGAATGCTTGGTATTTTAATGATGCGCGGTATCGCTGGCGTATTCTTAAAATTGTTAGAGCGTATTCCAGAACTTGAAACGACAGCATATATTTTAATCTTAATTATTGCAGCAAAAATGTTACTGTCTGTTATTCATATTGAAGTAAGCCATACGCTATTCTTTATTATTTTAGTTGTAGCATTTGGAGCAACGTTTATACTTCACTACATGAAGAATTCTGGACAAGCTAAAGAAGAAGTTGCAGCTACTAAAAATAATCATAAATAATTGAAATGGGTTTGCTCGTTATGCGAGCGCCCATTTTTTATAACTAAAAATAGTTTATAATAGAAGAGAGACTTTATAAAAAAAGTAAATGTTTTTGGAGGTGAACTGTTGTGTTTTCACGTTTTACACTTCAACCATGTGCATTAAAAGACGAATCAGATTTAAAGCAATTTGAAGCGCTTTTAGAAAAACGTCCACAATATGAACTGACAGAGAATGAGATGAAATTTAGTTATATAGCAAGTCGCATTCTTGGTGTTCCGAATGATGTAGATGAATATTTCAATGAACTATTTGATTATAATGAAGCAAAAGGGATCGAGGTTTTGCATGAACAAAATTTAAATAAGGTGATTGATCCCGAAAAACTGCGCCATATTCAAGAAGTTTTTGCATTACATCAAGAAGCGCCGAATGGACTTACAGTAAATAGGCTTGTAGCACATTTGTCTGGAAAACAACTATTACCGCAAGTAGACAATCCTGATTTACAGCATTATATACATACAAAGTTTATTTCTGTATTGAAATTGTATGAGAAACAACATAATCAATCTTTAAAAACAGAAGGATTCCGGCGTTTCTTAATCGATATGATTAAATTAAGTGAAAATTACGTAGCGAAGTGGTTCTCTACGATTAATTATAAGAAACAAATGCCACGTATCGTTTGGTACGGTGATGCGACGGAGAGTCGTATATATTTCTTATACTTTCTTATTATGCTCGGCTGTGATGTGCTTTATTATCACCCAGAAGGAAAAGATGGATTTGAGAGTGTAGATGAGGAAGGAAAGACCTTTGTCGTATCTCATTCAGGCCGTATTTCATTGGAACCATTTCCTGATCGGCGTCGCGAACGCGTCGCAACAGTAGCTTATCAAGCTTCAAAAGAAATCGAGCAAGTACTTCACCACGATAATTCATTATTATACAAACCGTGGCAATTCCGTTCGTATACACCTGTAGCCCGTACGCTCAAAACAACGTACGATGAACTCTTTTTAATTACGAAAGAAAAGGCATTTGTACGCCCAACATTCTTTGTTGAAAATAAGCATATTTATATTCCTTCTTTATTTGCAAAAATATCAGGTGTTTCAAAGAATGATAAAGAATATTTTCAGCGACTAAAGGCTGTTACATCATTTGATAACAGTTTCTTGATTAATACATTCCCGTTCACGAAAGAACAAAAAGCGAATTTCCAATATCATTATCGAGATGCATTGGACCGCGCAGGGAAGTTACATCCGGATTTAATTATGAACAGCCATTGGTGGCCGCATAAGCGTTTACCAGAAGGATTACAACATGGTATTGCAGAAGCAATCATCCATACGTGCGAAAGTGAAATGTGTAAACCAATTGCGAAAGAGACGAAACAAGATGTAGCACTGTATGTTTTCGCACAACTCTCTCAAATACCACCGAACATTTTAGAGCAGCTTGAGAAATTTGATTATTCGCAAGAAGTACCGAAAATTGTTATATTTAATAATGAGAAGAGCGGAGAATTAAGTCGTTCTGATGCTGTGTTATTACTATTTTTAAATCAAATTGGAGTAGATGTATTCCACTTTAATCCAACGGGGAGAAACGATATTGAACCGTATATTCAATCAGGAGCATTTGATTCACATTGGCTTGAAGAAGTTAATTTCGATCTTGAATTTCATGGTTCATCAGCCTATAAAAATTTATCACAAACAATAAAAGGACTATTTCGTCCATTTTTATAAGGAAAGGGAGAATACCATATGAATAACCCAGTCGTACTAGATTCGAAAACAGAATTGAATGAGCAAACCGCACAAGATGTTCGCTTGCAACTTAGACAAGATGCAGAAGTGCAACGTATTTATAACGCAGTAGACATTAAAGATCAATTAGAATTAATTGAACTCGGAAAAGAACCTTCTATGGAAATTTCACGTTTCGCTGATCAAATTTTACATACAATGTCTTTATCGAAAGTAGAAGACTCTGGTGAATTATTAAAACAGCTTGGTAAAATTATGGACAGATTTGATAGTAAAGACTTTGCGGAAGAGAAAAGTGGTTTCTTCTCACGTATGTTCAAAAAAGCAGATAAAATGATTGAACAAATCTTTAGTAAGTATCAGACGATGGGTCGCGAAATGGATAAAGTATACGTAGAAATTACGAAGTATCAAGATGAAATGAAAAAATCGATTGGTACGTTAGATGGTTTATATGAGCAAAACTTAAAGTATTATTTAGACTTAGAAAAATACGTAGTAGCAGGGGAAATGTTATTAGAGCGTTTAAATACAGAGTTAGTTCCGATGTACGAAGAGCGCATACGTAATAATGATCAGTTAGCGGGTATTGAATTAGAATCGCTTAAAAACTCTGTTGAAATTTTAGAACAACGTATTGATGATTTAGAAAAAGCACGTATGGTTGCTCTATTAACAGCACCACAAATTCGTATGATTCAACGCGGTAACAATAAATTAATCGGTAAAATCAATACAGCATTTATTACAACGATTCCTATCTTTAAAAATGGTATCATTCAAGCGGTAAATGCGAAACGTCAAAAGCTTGTTGCGGACTCTATGGCTGAACTTGATCGACGTACAAATGAATTACTTAAGAAAAATGCACAAAATATCGCAACTCAAAGTGTGGAAGTAGCGAGATTATCAGGTTCTTCTAGTATTAAGATGGAAACACTTGAGGAAACTTGGAACATTATTTCAAGAGGTATGCAAGAAACACAACAAATTGAAGAGCAAAATAAACGTGAGCGTGAAGAAAGCCGCAAGCGCATGGCTACATTAACAGAGAACATCAAAAAAGAATTACAAGGATAAAGAAAAGGCAATGAGGAACAGTCCTCATTGCCTTTTAGTTTCTCTTAACTAATTTAATGATTTCATTCACAACAAGCGGAATGATACTTAACAAGAGAACAAATCCCCAATCTCGCATTGTTAATGCATGCACACCAAATATATTGGCAAGAGGTGGGATGGAGATAATACACACTTGCATAAGAACACCGATTAGAAGTGAGAAGACTAAATATTTATTTGTAAATATCCCAATTGAAAAAATTGATTTCGTTCTTGAACGTAAGTTAAATGAATGAACGAGTTGAGAGAAACTAAGAACGACAAATGCCATCGTTTGAGCGTGTAATAGCGCGTCTTCATCAATTTGCTCTGGGAAGAGAGGAAATAAATTTGTATCTCCTGTATAGAGCTTTGCCCCAACGATAAAGGCTGTTAAAGTAAGAAGTCCAATTACAACCCCATTGAAAATAAGAAAAGGAACGCTGCCGCTAAATAAGCTTTCTTTCGCATGTCGTGGTTTTTCCTTCATCACATCTGGATCTTCAGGATCAACACCGAGTGATAATGCAGGTAGTGTATCTGTAATTAAATTTACCCATAAAATGTGAATAGGGCGTAGTGGTGTTGCCCAGCCGAGTAAAATAGCTAAAAAGAGAGCTATAATTTCGCCGAAGTTACAAGAGAGTAGGAAGAGAATAGACTTTTTAATATTACGATAAATATTTCTTCCTTCTTCAACAGCTTTCACAATAGATGAGAAGTTATCATCTGTTAAAACTACATCTGCTGCGCCTTTTGCGACATCTGTTCCTGTAATTCCCATTGCTACTCCAACATCTGCTTGTTTTAAAGATGGAGCATCATTTACACCGTCACCAGTCATGGAAACGATATTTCCTTTAGCACGTAATGCTTTTATAATCTTCACTTTATGTTCTGGAGAGACCCTAGCGAATACATTTAAGTGATTAATTTTACTTGCTAGTTCTGTATCTGAAATGGTATCTAATTCAGTTCCAATCATAATTTCAGATTTTTCTTCAGCAATACCAAGTTCTTTGGCAATTGCAAAGGCGGTATCCTTATGATCACCAGTAATCATAACTGTGCGAATACCAGCTTTTTGACATTCTGTAATTGAATCTTTTACTTCTGTGCGTGGTGGATCAATCATACCGACAAGACCGATAAAGATAAGATTTTCTTCGAGGTGATTTATATTCACATCGTTTGAATCGTATCTTTTATATGCGAATGAAAGTACTCTTAAGGCTTCTTGTGACATTGACCCGGCAGCTTCTAATATTTGATTTTTATCAGAATCTGTTAAGATCTCAATTTTATTATTTATAAAGATATGGGTACAGTGAGGTAAAAGTTTATCAATTGCACCTTTCGTCATGCTATAGTAGCTTTCATCGTACGTATGTACAGTTGACATCATTTTACGATCAGACTCGAAAGGTAATTCGTTAACACGTTCATGTTTATTTTCTAAATGATCTTTTTGAATGTTAAAAGAGCTTCCGGCAACAAGAAGGGCAATTTCTGTAGGATCCCCTGTTTGTGAGTCGGTACTGTAAGAGGCATCGTTGCATAAAACCATATTTTCTAATAATAGACGGTGTACATCATTATTTATATTCAAATTTTCTAGCTGGTCGTATGTGCGATCACTATAAAAGTGAGTAACGGTCATTTTATTTTGAGTTAATGTACCTGTTTTATCTGAACAAATAATTGTGACAGAACCGAGAGCTTCAACAGCTGGTAGTTTACGAATGATAACGTTTTGTTTAATCATACGCTGAACACCAATGGCAAGAACGATGGAAACAATAGCTGGTAAGCCTTCTGGAATGGCTGCAACAGCTAAACTAATTGCAGTCATAAACATTTCCAAAGTATCTCGTCCTTGTAAAAAACCGATGAGAAACATAATAGCGCAAATAGCTACAGCGACAAAACCTAAATATTTTCCTACTTGTGCTAAGCTTTTTTGAAGTGGTGTCATATCATCGTCTGCTTCATGTAAAAGGGTAGCAATCTTGCCAATTTGTGAGTTCATCCCAGTTTCAACAGCAACACCAGCGCCACGTCCATACGTTACTAACGTCGACATAAATGCCATGTTTTTTTGATCGCCTAATGGTACTTGCTCATCACTTTGCATGGAAGGGTGGTAGACTGCATCTTTATCGACAGGGACGGATTCACCAGTTAGAGCAGATTCTTCAACTTTTAAATTTGCAGTTTCGATAAGGCGTAAATCGCAGGGGATATACCGCCCAGCATCAAGCATAACGATATCACCTGGAACGACGTGCTCAGATGGAATTTCTTTTAGTTCACCATCTCGCTTTACGATAGCTTTAGGTGTTGCCATCTTTTTCAATGCTTCTAAAGCCTGTTCTGCTTTCGATTCTTGGATTACACCGATAACGGCATTTAAAACTACAACGAGCGCGATAATACTTGCATCAGCCCATTCACCTACAAAGGCGGAAATAAGGGCAGCGATAATAAGGACATATACGAGGACGTCATTAATTTGGGCGAAAACGCGTTGCCATAAAGTACGTTTTTGTTTGGTAGCTAATTCATTATAACCATATTGCTTTAAACGTTCATTTACGATTTCATCTGTTAAACCGTGTTGTTCATTTGTTTCTAGGTCGATTAATGTTTGATTTTTCGTCTTACTGTACCAATTGCTCATAAGTAAGCACCCCCAGTAAAAACAGTTAGCAATGGTAGTGTGGCAATTTTTTTAGAGTAGTATGTATGGAGAAAAAATCTAAGGTGAGATTCTACTTTCATTGTACAGTATTTTAGAATGTGATGAGGAAAAGAGAAGAGTTGTCATGAATTTGTTGAAATTAAAAGAGCCTCGCATACGTGAGGCTCTTTGTTATTTTTTAATTAATGTACCTAGTTCCTCAGTAATAGCTTGCATTTCACTAATACTGAATGTTTCACGTTTCATAACATGCTCATAAATGTCACGTAAGTCCTCGTACATTTCTTCGTTAAAACTAGCAGCTCTCATTGCTCCAGCATTAACCATGCGTAATTTTTCTTTAATAGCTTCTACCATATATTCAACGTTTGCTTCTGATTTCACGGATAAATCCACCGAAGTGTCCCCCTTTAAAATAACATAAGGTTATCTTAACATTTTTTTATCATTTTCGTTAATGAAACTTTTCAATCCTATTAAATTAGTAGGGATTTCCTTTATAATTAATAATTGGTTGCTTATACTATAGATATATATTAAGAAATGCACCAAGAAGGGAAGAAACAAAAATATGGTCCGAGTATTGTTTGTTTGTCTTGGGAACATTTGTCGTTCTCCAATGGCAGAAGCAATTTTTCGAGATTTTGTCGTAAAAGAGGGACTCGAAGAGAAAATTGTCATTGATTCTGCAGGAACTGGAGATTGGCATATTGGTCATCCACCACATAAAGGAACACAAAAAATTTTAAAAGAAAATGAAGTCTCTTTTGAAGGAATTAAAGCACGGCAAGTAGAAAAAGAAGACTTAACAAAGTTTGATTATATTATTGCCATGGACAACAAGAATATAGCGGATTTAAAAAGTTTTAGTAAAACTGGAGGCTATATTGGTAGGCTGTCCGATTTTGTTCCAGACGGTGGCTGGACAGACGTTCCTGACCCTTACTTTACAGGGAACTTCCAAGAAGTGTATGACCTTGTAACAGAAGGGTGTGTAAAGCTATTAGCTTTCATTCGAAATGAACAAGGAATATGAGGAAGCTTAGAAAGTAATACTTTCTAATATAAGAAATGAAAGGGTGAAGGAATATGGCAAAGAAAAATAATATTGCTCGAAACATTGCGATTGGTGTAGCTGCAGGTGTAGCTGTATCTATGTTAAAGAAAGAAAACCGTGAAAAAGTAAAAAATACGGCAGAAAAAGCAAAAACAAAGATGATTGAGATTGGTGAAAATGCGAAGATAAAAGAAAAAGTGCAAACTGTTACAGATAAAGGACGCGAACTTGCTGATTTCAATGTAGTGAAAGCGAAAGTAGCAGAAATTAAAAAATTGACGCCGTCTGTTGTAGAAACATTAAAAGAAACGAAAGAAATGTTTAGTAAGAAAAAGATTGTGCCAGTAGAAAAGCCGGAAACGATTGAAATTCAAGCTGTATCTCCAAAGGTAGATGAGCTTAAAGCAGAAGAAGAGCCAGTGGTAGCTGAAGATGGTGGTATGAAAGAAGCGCGTGAATTATTTATGAAGGACTCAAATGCAGAGGAAAAAAAAACTGAAGCATACATTGAGCTAAAGCAAAATAAAGAAGAGAAGAAAAGCGTCTAAAAAATATGAGAAAATTTCTAGAAAAAGCAAAAAGAAATCGCACTTTTTCGTTTGGGAAAGATTTATATGACCGGACGATGCGCGATGATGTAGCGGGCTTAGCAGCACAGCTCGCTTATTTCTTCTTGCTTGCGATTTTCCCTGGGCTTGTTTTCTTAATTACGCTTCTTGGCTTTATTCCCATTCAAACAGAGGATGTGCTTAGTTTATTAGAGGTTTATGTACCAGATGATGCGATGAACTTGATTGAGGTAAATGTAGATAAAGTTGTAAATCAGCAAAATGGTGGTTTATTATCATTTGGTCTATTATCGATGTTATGGTTTGCCTCAAATGGTGTTAATGCGGTTATGAATGCTTTTAACCGCGCTTATGATGTAACAGAAACACGCTCCTTTATTAAAACAAGAGCTTTATCTATCGTGTTCACGTTAGCAATAATTTTTATGATCGTGTTTGCACTAATCGTCCCAGTATTTGGACAAGTGATTGGGGCAGCCGTGTTTAAAGCAATTGGTTTATCGGATAGTTTTTCTTATGTTTGGAGCATTACACGTTTAGTAGCAAGTTTCTTCGTTTTAATCGCTTTGTTTAGCTTTTTATATACATTTGCGCCTGATCGTAAGTTAAAGAGAAGAGAAGTTGTTTCAGGGGCGTTATTTGCTACTATAGGATGGATTGTGGTATCGTACTCATTTGCCTATTATGTAGATAAATTTGCAAATTACGCTAATACATATGGTGGTCTCGGTGGTATTATTATTTTAATGTTATGGTTTTACTTAACTGGATGGGTAATTTTACTTGGCGGTGAAATTAATGGTTTACTCCATCATTATAGAACGGGTGACAATAATTCCCGTAATGAAAAATGAGCTCTTGTTCCATAATAAAAGGGAACAGGGGGGATATTTCATGAGTAATAATAAAAAGAACCACAATAATAAAAATAACAAACAAAAGAGCAGTTCGCATCCAAAGCATAAAACGAGCAGCAGTGCGAACGGTCACAATAGCTACCATTAAAAAAAGCGGGTCCTTTATGAGGGACCCGTTTTAATTATTTCCTTTTAATAATCGTAAGCCATTCAAAATTACAAGAATGGTACTTCCTTCATGTCCAATAACACCGAAGGGAAGCGCTAAAAACTGTAAAAAATTTGAACAAATCAGCATTGCAATGACAGCTAAAGAGAAGATAACGTTTTGCTTCACAATACGGTTCATTCGTTTTGATAAACGGATTGCTTGAGAGAGACGAGATAATTCGTTTTTCATAAGAACAACGTCTGCAGTCTCTAATGCCACGTCTGTTCCTTCACCCATTGCAACACCAATACTAGCAGTAGCGAGGGCAGGTGCATCGTTTATACCATCTCCAACCATGGCGACTATGCCGTACTTTTCTTTTAACTGCTTTATCGTTTCAACTTTTGTTTCCGGTAAACATGATGCGTAATATTCTTTTATATTACTTTCATTGGCAATTGCTTTTGCTGTTTCTTCATTATCACCAGTAATCATGATTGCTTCGACACCAATGCTTTGCAAATCACGAATAGCCGCTATCGTTTCTTGGCGAAGGGTATCTTTTAAAGCAATCAGTCCAAGAATACCATCCTCATCACTAATATAAACGACAGTTTTCCCCTCTTTTTCAAGTGAAGCAGAAATGCCATTATGAAATGTTTTTATTTCTTCTCCGATAAAATCAGCTTTACCAATTTTATAAGCTTTGTTTTCTAATATTCCTTTTAATCCAAAACCAGTTACATCTTCAACGTTTTCTGGTTTTTTTATCGTAATGTCGTAAGCATGTTTTGCATATTTAACAATCGCTTCTGCTAAAGGGTGTGTAGAGTGACTTTCAATCGCTGCTGTAATAGAAAGTACTTCACTTTCTGCTATGCCTTCTCGAACATATACATCTGTTACAGTAGGTTTTCCTTGTGTTAATGTTCCCGTTTTATCAAAGGCAATCGCCTTTACTGAAGCTAGACGTTCTAAATGAATACCACCTTTAAAGAGAATACCGTTTCTCGCTCCGTTTGAAATTGCTGATAAAGTTGCTGGTGTAATAGCTGCAACTAGAGCACAAGGAGAAGCGACTACAAGTAAGATCATAGCGCGATAAAACGTTTCATTCCAACTCCAATCAAGTAAGAAATGAGGAACGAACATCATAAGCGCAACAACGAGCAGCACACCTTTTACGTATGTTCCTTCAAATTTTTCGATGAATAGTTGTGATGGTGATTTTTCGCTTTGTGCACTTTGAACGAGACGAATAATCTTTTGGAATAATGTTTGATCGCTCGGCTTCGTAATTTTAACTTCGATAGCACCACGTAAATTTACAGTGCCGGCAAATACTTCATCGCCGAATTTTTTCTCATTCGGAATAGGTTCTCCTGTAATAGCTGCTTCATCAATATTTGTTTCACCATTATGAATTGTGCCATCAGCAGGAACACGCTCACCTGGCTTAATTAAAATAATATCGTTAATTTGTAATTGTCCAACTGGAATACGTTCCTCGGTTCCAGTTGAAATACGTAATGCTTCTTCCGGTTGTAGATTAAGAAGCGCTGAAATTTCTTTTTGGCTTTTACTTAATGTATAAGATTCCATTGCACCGCTTAATGCAAAGATGAAGATTAAAATAGCACCTTCTGCCCAGTAACCGATAACTGCGGCACCGATAGCTGCAAAAATCATGAGCATTTCAACATTTAGCTCTTTCTCTTCAATTGTGTCTTCAATACCTTCTTTCGCTTTTGCAAATCCTCCAATTACATAAGCAAGGATATAGAAAGTAATACCTGCACTTATTGCATCATTTTTTGTGAATAACCAACCAGCTAAAATAAAAATACCAGATGTGATTGCAAATATAAGTTCATAATGTTTCTTTAATGTATCCCATAAAGAGGGATGAGAAATATCTTTTTGTGCTTGTAATGTTTTTACTTCTGCGTTCATTAATACTCGCTCCTTCCGAATTCTTATTGAGAAAAAGAATCAAAATCGAAACCCCTATAAAACGACGAAAGCTGCCATCCATAATGGATAGCAGCATTTCTGTTGAATCTGATTTTAATAGTTATTATGTTGTAATTATTCTATAGTATAGCATATGTTTTTCTTAGATGATATGTTTTTGTTTTAGTATAAAGTGAAACTTTAATTAGTGGGGGTTTTGTTCATCCCACGCTGATTATTAGCCCTCGCCAATCGGGCTTTTACTGCCCGGCGAATAGCGGGATAAACTGAAAACTTGTGTTTTCGCATTTCCTTTGGTATATATGAATATTGTTCATAAAAAGGTCGGAAAGGAAGACATCAAGTTGAAGACAGAGAAATTTTTTACCCATCCGATTGGCGTGTTTATTGCTGCAATAGTAGCAACATTTTTATGGGGAAGCGCATTTCCCTTTATTAAATTAAGCTATGCTGAACTTGGAATTCAGCCACAAGAAGTCGGGGAACAAATATTATTTGCTGGCTATCGCTTTTTCTTATCTGGTGTAATGCTCTTATTATTTTTTAAAGCGTTAGGAAAAGATATGAAGTTCAAAAAAGGAACAGGAAAGCAGTTAGTTCAAATTGGCTTGTTTCAAACTTTTCTTCAATATATATGTTTTTATATTGGAATGAGTTATAGCTCAGGAATTGAAGGAGCGATTATTTCAGGAACATCATCATTCTTTCAAATTTTACTCGCACACTTTTTATATAAAGATGATGCTCTAAATAGGCGAAAAGTAATTGGAGTAGCTATCGGTTTTTGCGGTGTGATTTTAGTGAATGTACCGAGTGATGGAAGTTTATCATTTCATTTTGGAATAGGTAGCTTATTACTTCTTGGGGCAGCCATGATGTATTCGTATGGAAACATATTAGCGAAAGAAGGTAGTAAAACATTAGATATTGGGTATATGACAGCATATCAGATGATTTTCGGATCAATTGGGTTGCTATGTATAGGTGCATTTCAAGTTGGAATGATGCCATTCACATTTAATCTACATGCAATACTTATGCTCATATATTTATCGTTCTTATCAGCAGCTGGATTCTGTATATGGAATACAATTATGAAGTATAACAAAGTAGGGAAAGTCTCGATGTATATGTTCTTTATACCAGTGTTTGGTGTGCTACTATCAAGTCTAATTTTAGGGGAAGCAATCCATTCCTTTGTACTATTTGGTTTAGCATGTGTCGCAGCGGGAATTATTGTAGTAAATCGTAACCCGGTTAAAAAGAAAGTTGAGCAAGAAAAACAAGTAGCATAGAGAACAGAAAAACGATTAAAATGGAAGAACAGTATTGTTCTTCTTTTTTTACATAGAAAAAGGAGAACGTGATATATGTAACGAAAAAAGATAGAATAAAGCATTTATTGAGGAGAACATATTATGAATGTACTTTACATTGTGTTAGTCGGGCAAATTATTCTTTTTTTAATGGGAGCAATTTATGCAATAGGACAGACGAAGAGAACGAGAAATAATATGCCGTTACCTTTAGCAGTTCGTCTTATTCTTAGTTTTTCTTTAACAGGAAGTGCAATTTGGATATGGTTACAAGATCCATCGGCTGAGTACAGTACGTGGGTTGCACTCGGTATGACTTTATCAACTGTAGGGGATTTATTTATGGCAGGATTAATTCCAATTGGTCATCGATTAATTGGAGGAATGGTTACTTTCGCTCTTGCACATTGTTTCTATGTGAAAGCATTTTTACAAACAGGTATTTCATGGAATGGTTTTTGGATCGGTTTATTCGTATACGGACTCTTTCTAATTATAGGGTGGTTTTTCTTTATTCGAAATGAAAAACAAGACAAACTTTTTACAATAGGCGCTCTAATTTACGGTTTGTGGGTTGGAGGAATGGCATGTTTTGCATTCGCCTTATATTACGAGAATATAGGAATATGGTGGATACCAGCACTTGGTGGTTTACTGTTTGTGATTTCTGATTTTATTATCGGCGTGACAGATATCGGAGGGCGCAAACTGAAGTATGAACCGCTTTGGATTTGGTTTACATATGTCGCAGCGCAGATGTGTATTGTATATGTAGGATTATAAAAAGATACTCTCAAAAATAGTTGATAGACTATTTTGAGAGTATCTTTTTTATTGCTATGCTATTATATTTGTTTGTTTAATTTGTGCAGTATCTTATACTTTCTAAGCATAAATTTCATAGGAAAAGTCCTGTTTGATAGATGGAAAACATAGTATATAAAAATAGTGAATTTATAGGGATTGTTATTTTTATATTTGTAATATTCTAATGTTATAATTCAGAATTTTGTGGAAATTAACCAGTCGGAGTACTTATAATAAAAATAAAAAGATGATGAGATGGTGGAATGATGCAAAAGAAAAAACGTTTGCGTGAATTCTTTGAAATAATTGCAATTGCATGTTTATTAGTGTTTTTGGCAAAAATCTTTTTGTTTTTCCCTACGACTGTAAAAGGAGCATCGATGAGGCCGACGTTACAAGATGGAGATAAAGTAATTATTAATAAACTTGCAAAGAGATTTGAAAGTTATGAGAGAGAGGATATTATTGTCGTGAAGACAGATAATTTCTATGTGAAGAGAGTTATTGGATTACCAGGAGATGTAATTGAGATGAAGAATGATCAATTATATGTTAATCATCAAGTGAAAAATGAAGAGTATTTAAAGAATAATAAAAAACAGGCAGAAAAATTACTTATCAATTTAACTGAAGATTTTGGACCGATTACAATTCCTAAAAATAAAATTTTTGTGATGGGAGATAATCGTTTAGTTAGTAGGGATAGTAGGAACGGCTTAGGGCTCATTGATAGAACAGAAGTATTAGGAAAGTTCATGGCGATATATTATCCATTTGAACATGTGAAAATTGTAGATTAAAAATAAGAAAAACCAAGCGAATTAGTTGCTTGGTTTTTCTTATTTAAACAGTTGGTGTTTTATTTATTGTTTCTTGTGAAGCAATATGTTCATTATTTTGGTCGATATTTAACATGAATTTTCGTTGTAACAATTGCAATTTAAAGAGTGTTAAAGGATCATGATAAGTTTCTGGGTTTGTTCTTAGCTTTGTTAATGTTTGCTCATCTTCTTGTATTTCAAGTTGGGCCGCTTCTACGGTTTGTTTCAATATGCTAAGAGGGTCTTTAAAGAACATCATGATATCCCGTTCTAGCGCACCTTCAAATACTTCAAATTGAAGGAAGAATTGTTTTGAAATCATCTGAGCAACTTCTGTATAATCTTCTGTTTCAATATATTGTTTATATTTATTTGATAGCATAGATTGATTTTTTTGCATATTACCGAATAATTTCCCTGCACTCTTTAAGAAAAATTGTGTCGGTGTAAAGCGTAATAAAATATTGATGTTAGCTACTGTAATTCTATTCGTCATTCTTGCAACATCTCTATCCCAGTCATCTAGTAATTTGAAATCACAAGGAAGTTTAATACGCTCTTCCTCATAGAGCTTATTAAAGGTATCGCTCATTTCATCTAAATAAGCCTGAGCTTGAATGAATTCATTATGAGCAGTTTCAATCCATTCTTGAATAGACCCAGTAAATTTAGGAAGAAGCACTTGCTGTACATGTTTTTGAATTCTTTCATTCATTGCTACATTTAGTTCTTCATGGACCAGTTTGAAATCACTATCTTCTTGAACGAGGTCAGAGCAACTCTGCAACAATTCAGGAATTTGAGAATGTATATCCTGCGTAATCTCTTCTTTCGTTAAGAGATAAGATTCTGTAATAGAACGAATTTTATCTTTTTGAATGGCAGTAAGATTATTAATAAAACCATCAAGTTTTACTAAAATATGTTTATTCCAGCGAACGGATTTCACTAACGTATTTTCTAATTCCACACGTTCATTTACAAGGTATGCAATTGTTTTTTGGATAAACCATAATAATTTTTCAATGCGTTCTTTTTCCACGTTACGCTGAGTAAGGTTAGAAAGAATAGAGTCTGTTACATTACCTAGCTGTTCACTACTCTCTTGTGAAGGAGAGTAAGGGAAAAAGTGTGCTTCTGGGAAATGTACGAGTATTTTCTTTTTAATGCTGTTCGTGATATTTTCACTAGTATTCGTATCAATTGTTTGTAAGACGAATTTAATTTGTAAATTTGGTACTTGCTCACGAATATATAATAATGTATCGAGCTCTTCATCATGTAATGGTGAAGCTGAATTTAGGACATAGATGAGACTATCTGCTGCCTGTAAGTATTCAAAGTGAGAGCTGTTTTTGTCAAGTTGTCCATGCACAGTAGGTGTGACAAGGAATGAAAACTTATTTTTTCGTAAAAATCTACTTGGTAATTTAACTTCAATACATTTTCTTTCTAGTTTTGACTGAGAAGGTACGGCTAGTATGTTATGAAGTTCGTCAAAGTTTGGTATATTTCGTATATCTAGTTCTGTAAGCTCAGTTATTTCAGTTTGACTATCATCTTTAAATGTAATTGAAGTTGTTATAGCCTCATTTAATATATTTTCTCCTAGTATAGAGTTAATAAAGGCTGATTTATCATAATCGCTAGCTCCTGCTACTAGAAGTTGTGTAACAGTTAAATCGTATAACTCACGAACAAGTAGTGTGAATTGATGACCTAAATCTACATCATTCTTCTCAGCCCATACAGCAATCGTTTCAAATAATGCTGATACGTCTGCCATATCAACATTTGCATGAGCTGATGCATTTGAAAGTAAGGCACCTGCGCTTTTTACGAGTAATGATTCTAGAGTTGTCGGTGAAACTTCATTCCATGCTAATACTGCTGCGGAGACAAGTAAAGAATCTTCCGCTCTCATTAAACTAAACCAATTTGTTAATAAATCTGGTACAAGTCCTTGTAATTCGTGCATGAAATGTTGTCCAGTAATCAATTCGAAGTACGTCTCTTGATAGCGAGTAGAAATTTCATTCCAATCGTCATGAGCATCTACTTCAACATGTAAGAATAGGTGATTTATTGTTTGAATCCAAGGTAGATGGAATGATTCATTTTCATAGCTGTTCCAAAGTGAGATAACAAGCTCTTTAAATTGAACTTGATCAATTGTATATAAGGCTTTTAAAGATTCATAGAAATACTCAGGTTTAATTTTTTTAGTAAAGCCTCTGTTCACATAATTGATTAAAGTATCGAACCAGTGTAATGATTTTGTTCGAATTCCTTCTTGAACAGCGAGTTCAATAGCATTATTCCAATCTTCTTGTTTTTCATAGAACGATCGAGCGATTGCAGTAATATTTGGATAGTCTGGTTGAAATGCAACAGCCTCGCTAATCGTCTTAAATGCTAGTCCTAAACGATTTTGCTCTATATAAAGAGAAAGAAGTTGTAGGGAGACTTCCATTGTAAGAGTTGTATCTTCTGTTTGGATAGATGTATAAATTTCTTCTGCTTTTGGCAAGAAATCTAATTCGAAATAAGCATCTGCAATATTCTTCATAGCCCAGAGAGCAAGTTCATTATTTACTTTCTCCCATTTGAATATAGCGGCTTCAAAGTCGTTAGTTTGAAAATAAACTTCACCTTGTGCAAAGCGAACATTAGATATATTGGAGAATTCATTCTTTGATTCATTTATATATGCTTCACCGAGTACTTCCGCTACCGGAATGGAAGAGTCTTCTGTTAAAAATGTTTTATAGTAAATCTTTTGGATAAATTGTTTTTCAATGGTCATGTTCGTTCCCCCTGTATAATTTAGAAAAATGATGTTGTATGTAAAAGGGTGCATGTTACTCTAATAGGTAGAAGTTGCATTATATAGACCAAACTATGTTTTTGCTAGATATATCATTTTTCTTGAGAGTTAAACCGTTGCAAAAAGTAACTTCCCTTTATTGTAACAAAAAAATAAGCCTATGAATTTTTATTTTTTTATCTCGCTATTTATAGGAAGTAAGACTCCTACTCCAAAATTGAGCGAATGCAAGGAAGTTAAGTGGGGGCCCTGCTGCCCGTAAAATCCCGATTGGTTCAGGCTAATAATCAGTGGGGATGGATAAAAAACCACTGATTAAATCTCTATTTAAGGAATGGAATAGAAGTAGAGTTCATTATAAAAACAATGTATAGTGAATATGTATACCATGTTTGTCTTAAAGATAGAATGGGCACAATATGGAATAACGATCGTGTATAGGATGTGTCTTCCGAATGGAACAACATATTGGCGAGTTAATCGCACATTATGGATATTTTGGAATTATTATAGCTTTAGCTGGCGGGATTGTTGGATTACCTATACCGGATGAGTTTTTATTGACTTTTATTGGATATAACATTTCAAAAGGAGTTATGTCAGGAACAGCTGCTTTTTTAAGTGGAATGGCAGGTGCAATGCTTGGCATTACATTAAGTTACATATTAGGTTTAAAACTTGGGCTCCCTGTTTTAAAAAAATATGGTCCGAAAGTTAGAATTAAGGAACATCATATTGAAAAAACACATATTTTATTTGAAAAATACGGTCCATTTCTTTTAATGATTGGCTACTTTATACCGGGAGTACGTCATTTAACAGCATATTTTGCTGGAGTTTCAAATTTAACATTGTGGCGATTTTGTTTGTATGCTTACGGTGGTGCACTAATTTGGATAAGTGTTTTTATTGGCTTAGGTTGGAAACTGGGAGAGAAGTGGCGCTTTGTTGAATATAGTTTACATCATTATGGAATATGGATTTTATTAGTTTCGGCAATTGTAATATTGATTGTGTGGATTTACATAAGGAAAAGAAAAAACCGCTAATAATAGCGGTTTTTTTAGCTGAAAGCGATAAATAATACACCAGCTGTAATAAAGACTACACCAATACCGGTCATAAAGTTTAACTTTTCACCTAATATAATCATCGCGAGAATAATGGAAAATACTACACTTAATTTATCGATAGGTGCTACTTGTGAAACTTTTCCTGTTTTTAACGCAAGAAAATAAAATAGCCATGACGAAGCACCAGCGATTCCACTTAATGTGATAAATAGCAGTGCTTTTTTATTTAGGAGGACATCACCGATATTTTGAAATTTACCTTGTATAATAATAACTCCTACCATAAATAATGCCATAATAATAGAGCGAACCGTTGTTGCGACGTTGGCATCGATTCCATCTAAGCCAATCTTTCCGAAAATAGATACGAGGGCAGCAGCAATTGCTGATAATAGTGCGAATAATAGCCATGAACTCATAGTGAAACTCCTCCAATCTTACATTATTATACATGAAAATCATTCTCATGTATAAAAACGAAATAAACCCCCGCCCTATATTTTTAATAAGGTGGGGGTTTATTATACTACTCTGCTATTTCTTCATATAAAAAGTACGTTACATTATAAATATGCTCTACTTCATCATCCGTCATAAATAATAATTCGTCACGTTCAATCCCTTTTTTCTTTTCAATAAACTCAATCATGTTTTTTCGTTCTTCTCTTTTCATCAATTTTAATTTCTCCCCTCAATCTGTTTTAATACAGTTTATTTAAGTTACTGCTATTATATAACAGAATCTTTAGAAAGTTCCACCTGTTTTATTGTTTTTTTCAGAAGAACCTTTCGACAAAACAAGCCCACCTAAGGGGGGCTTGTTTTTATTTTATAGTCGTAAAAACTCGGGCTCGGTCGTACCAGCACTATCGATGTAATAAATTGTATCGGGATTGATTTTTATTAGTACGTAATTAGGGTCTTCCGCACCGAGTAACCAGCGTTTTAAGCTATTAGTCCAAAATTTGTTTTTTAATGTTTGATCTTCTTCGATGGAAGCTATGCCTTCAACTTCAATGTAATTCTCATCTAATTTCTTTCCTTCACGTCCAAGTAGTACATGTACATTGGGGTTTTTTTCAATATCTGTTATCTTTTTTGAATTTCGATCTGTTGCAACATATAGTACAAAATCTTCGTGGAAAAACATCATAAAGGCGCTATGTGGCTTATCGTTACGTACAGTAGATAATACACCAGTGCGTTGACCTTGAATAATAGTTGCGATTTTTTCTTTTAAGTGCATATTTTTAGCCTCTTTTCATAATTCATAATTTTTTCTGTCTGGACAAGATAATTTAAATATCTTTCATACTGTTTTCTTCAATCCGATTTTTTAAACGTAATTGTGATGAAATCGGACAAGTTAGGAGATGAATAATAATAATATCGAGGAGAAATACATACGATGGAAGGATGAAAAGCATGTTTAATAAAATATTTCTCATAGTAGCGCTTATAGGTGTACCACTTTCTGTAATCGGAAAAACACTTCATTGGCCACAAACTATTATGTTTGCTGTATACTGCATTACTATTATTGCATTAGCTGGTTTTATGGGGAGGGCGACAGAAAGTTTAGCAATTGTTTCTGGGCCTCGGATAGGTGGTTTATTAAATGCAACTTTCGGTAATGCCGTGGAACTTATCATTTCAATTTTTGCACTCCAGGCAGGATTAACAGAAGTTGTTTTAGCTTCCTTAACTGGTTCTGTACTTGGAAACTTATTACTGGTAGGAGGGTTATCCTTCTTTATAGGTGGCCTTAAGTATAAAAGACAAAGTTTCAATGTTTATGATGCAAGACATAATTCAGCTTTATTAATATTTGCTGTTGTCGTAGCCTTTGTTATTCCAGAGATTTTTTCAATGAAGATGGATGCTGGAAAGACGTATCAATTAAGTATTGGTGTTTCTATTATCATGATCATTATGTACCTGGCTGCATTGCTATTTAAGTTAGTTACGCACCGCGGTGTATATCAACATAAGAGCGATGAAGAAGTACATGAGGAGGAGCCTGAGTGGTCGAAAGGTAAAGCGCTACTCGTTTTAGCGATAGCAACACTTGCAGTTGCTTATGTGTCAGAGGCACTCGTACATACTTTTGAAACGGTCGCAAAGTCGTTTGGCTGGTCAGAGTTATTTATAGGGGTTATTATCGTTGCAATTGTTGGTAATGCAGCAGAACATGCATCTGCGATTATTATGGCATATAAAAATAAAGTAAATATCGCAGTAGAAATTGCAGTAGGTTCTACATTACAAATCGCCATGTTTGTTGCTCCTGTTTTAGTACTTCTTTCGATGTTTTTTGCACAAAAGATGCCGTTAGTATTTACAATACCAGAGCTTGTTTCCATGATTACAGCTGTTTTCTTAACTATTGCTATTTCAAATGATGGGGATACAAACTGGTTTGAAGGAGGCACTTTATTAGCTGCGTATGTCATTATGGGAATTGGTTTTTATTTATTATGAAAAATAGGGATAACAATGCTTCAGAGGGAAAACACTAAATACAGTAATTTATATACCTTTACATAGGAAGGAGCCAGACAGGTGAAACGAGTATACAGCATATGTCTTTCAACCATGGTCTCGTTTATTTTATTATTTCCTAACAGTAGTTTTGCAAAGACAACGGTAGAAGTAAAAATGCCTTCATCTGTTTTAAATATTTCAAAGGATAATACATTTCCAAATGATGCACAAGATTTACCGCGTTTACAGCCAAGTAAGTTTGCGCAAGAACTATTGAAAACAGCAAATATCAAAATTGAAAACCCAGATTTAATTCGAATGTTTAATGAAACGACAATTTCGAATGCACCGCTTGCAGTAGGGTACCGAGCGAAAATTTATTTAGGGCAATGGGCATTAAATTATGAGTCAATAGACACATCGATTAATTGGGAATATAAGCAAGTAAATCGAAATGTATATGATAATCGCGGAGGGGATCGCTTATACCCACTTCGCTATAAGCAAGAAACCCAAAAGACAATCGAAGGTGATTTAACAGCAGATATGAAAGATACTACAGATGTGAAAAAAATGATGCTTCTAAAAGCGCTTGAAAAAGTACAATTGCCACTTTCATTTAAAACAACCATTGGTTATGGTACCGGACATGAGCGTGTTTATAATATTAGTCCAAGTCAACTTGGATATTTATATGCGTATACACCAGCAGTAAATGAAAAAGGAAAAGTAACATTTGGAGAAGTCTACCTTGTGTTAAAAGGGAATCAAAAAAAGCTTGTCGTGAAAAATATTACATCACAAGGAATCGGAGCCGCTATTCCAATTCATGATCATTTATTTTTTAAATTTGTTTCTTCATCGCATGCACAATGAAATAAAAAACGTCAGCCTATAAGCTGACGTTTTTTATTTATCCCGCTATTTGCGGGCAGTAAAACTCCCACCTCAAAATTCGGCTGGAGCAAAGAAGTTAGGTGGGAGGCCCTGCTGCCCGTAAACTCCCGATTGGTGTGGGCTAATAATCAGTGGGGGATGAACAAAACCCCCACTGATTAAAGTTTCACTTTATAACATAATGTTTGATGTTTTTGATAAGAAATCTTCTTTTGGATAGTAGCTATTTTTTACAAGAACATTTGGTCCAAGGCATTTCACGGCAGGACAATGGCAACTTAATGATTTTGCTGTTTTTGAGTCACACCATTTGTCGTAAGCTTCTTGTAGTGTATTTGTTTGTACATTACCTAGAAGCGGGACATCACCGAAGTCGGTCACGATAATATTTCCATCAAAAATATTTACGTTCAAACGAGAACGACCATCTGGATCATTGCGGACAGTTACATTTTTACTTTCATGTAATTTCTTTAGTGTAGCTAAATCGTGTTCATTATCACTACATGCATAGAAAGGTAATGTTCCGAATAACATCCACACATTTTCATCACGGATCTCTAATAAATGTTCAACTGCATTTCGAATTTCTTCTTTTGTTAAAATTTCAAGTGTGCTAGCGAAGTCACTCGGATACATCGGGTGAACTTCATGACGTTTACAGCCCATTTCTTCAACGATTTGACGGTGAATATGTTCAATATGTGGTAGAGTTCGTTTGTTTAACATAGTTTCGGCTGATACGAGTACACCTGCCTCTGATAGGGCTTTACTATTTGTAATCATTCTTTCAAATAATTTAGCGCGCTGTTCATAAGTAGGCTTACGCTCCATCATTGCAAATCCGCCTTCAACGAAGTCATCGATTGTTCCCCAATTATGTGAAATGTGCAATACATCTAAGTAGGGAATAATTTGTTCGTAACGTGCTAAATCTATAGTTAAGTTTGAGTTGATTTGAGTGCGAACGCCTCGTTCATGGGCGTATTTTAAGAGTGGTGTTACATAGTTGTCGACGGATTTTTTTGAAAGCATAGGTTCTCCGCCTGTAATACTTAAAGAACGTAAATGAGGAATCTCATCTAATCGTTTTAATAAAAGCTCCATCGGAAGCGGGTTTGGATCTTTCGGCTGTAATGTGTAACCAACAGCGCAATGCTCGCAACGCATATTGCATAACGTCGTCGTTGTAAACTCAACGTTTGTTAATAGTAGTTTGCCGTACTCTTCAAGGTCCATATACGCTTCCCATGGATCGTAAGAAGGAGTAATCGGCTTCATTATTTGTGATATCGTCATATGAAATACTCCTTTGACTATTGAAATAACAATTTGTCCATTCTCTATAATAGAAGAATATGTGCTTTTTATAAAGTGAAACTTTTTTGTGAAAAAAGAGAGAGGGCTTACATTATAATGAATTCCTGTGACGAAATTGATGAAATTACATGCCCATAGCAATCATTTTTGCGGTATAATAAAAGCAACTCGAATTAAAAGGAGAGTGCCTTCATGGGAAAAGCAATTCAAGGTAAAGATTCACAACTAGTATATTTGAAAGAACGTTTAAATATGTTCATTGAAGTAATTGATACGATTGAACCAGAAGAGGTAGAATTAGAGGATGTAGATCGTCTTCTTGCAATGTTAGATGAATTAGAACTGAAATGTGAGCAATTTAAAAAAGACGAATAATATATTAAAAAGGCTGCCACTACAAAATTGGCAGCCTTTTTCTGTACGGATAATAGAAGGAATATAGAAAAAAAGGTATAATCAAGTTGTGAAAAATTTCATTTAACCTTTAATGGCGTGAAATAAATAAACAGCTGAAGAGTATAACAATGGAATTTTCATTTCATAACGTTTTGGTAGCGTTCACAATTGAGGGGGAAGTAACAATGGAAAAGCTTCAAGAAAGCATGTATCAACTAATTGTTGAAACGTCAACGAACTTACCGAAAGATGTTCGTCGCGCAATTCAACAAGCGAAAGAACGAGAAAATGCAGGAACTCGTTCGGCGATGGCACTTGGCACAATTACGAATAACATTAAAATGGCAGATGATAATATCTCGCCAATTTGCCAAGATACAGGGATGCCAACGTTTAAAATTTATACACCAGTTGGTGTGAATCAATTAAAACTGAAGGAAGCTATCTATAGTGCGCTTGAGCGGGCGACAAAAGATGGTAAACTTCGTCCAAACTCTGTTGATTCTCTTTTTGGAGACAATAGCGGAAACAATTTAGGACCAGGTACACCTGTTATTAAGTTTGAACAATGGGAAAAAGATTACATTGATGCACGTTTAATTTTAAAGGGCGGCGGTTGTGAGAATAAAAATATTCAATATAGCCTGCCTTGTGAAATAGAAGGACTTGGACGAGCTGGGCGTGATTTAGAAGGAATTCGTAAATGCCTTCTTCATGCAGTATATCAAGCGCAAGGTCAAGGGTGTAGCGCAGGAGTAATCGGCGTCGGTATCGGGGGAGACCGCACATCAGGTTACGAATTAGCAAAAAATCAATTATTCCGTACATTAGATGATGTAAATCCAGTTCCAGAATTACACAAACTTGAAGAGTACGTATTAGAGAATGCGAATAAGCTTGGCATTGGTACGATGGGATTTGGCGGAGAAACAACTTTATTAGGTTGCAAAGTTGGAGTATATAATCGTTTGCCAGCGAGCTTCTACGTATCTGTTGCGTATAATTGTTGGGCATATCGTCGTCTTGGTGTAACAATTCATCCTGAAACAGGTGAAATTATGGATTGGTTGTACCAGGAAGGTGAAGATACACTTCAGCAAGATGCTGCGCAAGAACAAGCAGAGGAGCGTGAAATCGTATTACAAGCTCCAATTACAGAAGAGCAAATTCGTGAACTTCGTGTTGGTGATGTTGTTACAATTAACGGCATGATGTATACAGGACGTGATGCGATTCATAAACATTTAATGGATAACGATTGTCCAGTAGATTTAAAGGGACAAATTATTTATCATTGTGGTCCAGTTGTAGTGAAAGATGAAAATGATAATTGGCAAATTAAAGCGGCAGGTCCAACGACAAGTATTCGTGAAGAGCCATATCAAGGCGATATTATGAAAAAGTTCGGTATTCGTGCTGTAATTGGTAAAGGTGGTATGGGTGCTAAAACATTAGCAGCTTTAGAAGAACACGGTGGTGTGTACTTAAATGCAATTGGTGGTGCAGCGCAATATTATGCTGAATGTATTAAAGAAGTGAAAGATGTTGATTTCTTACAATTCGGTATCCCAGAGGCAATGTGGCATTTACGTATCGATGGTTTTAAAGCAGTTGTAACGATGGATTCTCATGGTAAAAGTCTACATGCTGATGTTGATAAAACATCACTTGAAAAATTGGCGAGCTTTAAAGAACCTGTATTTAAGTAAAGAGAAGTGCATCTCGAATTATTCGAGGTGCATTTTTTTGGTATATATAGAAAAACATGTTCAGCATGAAAGAAAGCAGGGAAACAGAAACTACAGGTACGATTATATATGGAAAGGAGACTATTTATGAAATATAAATGGTTATATATAGGTCTCATTTTTTCAATTATGATGGCACTTGTTCCAGTTTCAACATTTGCTTATACGAATACACCACATAACTGGGGAATCCCACGTCCTAAAAATGAAACGGTGCCAGATGCAGGGAAACTATATACAGAATTACTACAAAAAAATGGTGGGTTTTATTTAGGAGATACGAAGAAAAAAGATATTTATTTAACATTTGATAATGGATACGAAAATGGATATACAGGAAAGATTTTAGATGTACTGAAGGAGAAAAAAGTACCAGCAACTTTCTTTGTGACGGGACATTATATAAAAACACAAAAAGATTTATTATTAAGAATGAAAAATGAAGGACATATTATTGGTAATCATTCTTGGAGTCATCCAGATTTTACAACAGTAAATGATGCAAAACTTCGTGAAGAATTAACGAGCGTAACGGAAGAGATTAAAAAAGTTACTGGGCAAAAAGAAGTGAAATATGTACGCCCTCCGCGAGGCGTGTTTAGTGAAAGAACGCTAGCGCTTACGAAAGACATGGGATATTATAACGTGTTTTGGTCGCTTGCATTTCTTGATTGGAAAGTAGATCAGCAAAGAGGATGGCAATACGCTCATAATAATGTAATGACTATGATTCATCCAGGATCTGTTTTGTTACTTCATGCAATATCAAAAGATAATGCAGAAGCACTTGCGAAAATCATTGATGATTTGCGCGAGAAAGGGTATCATTTTAAAAGCCTAGATGATTTAGTAAAAAGCAATCAACCGTAAGCATGTATGCTTGCGGTTTTCTCATGCTATAATGATGTGTAAAAAGGATGGGGAAACGTATGTGGAGCGAACATGTTACGTTAGAATATCCGTACCATTTTGAGGAAGTACTAAAGCGTTTATCTTTCGACCCGTTAAACGTTATTCAATTAGACGAGAAAGTAATTTATGTCCCGGTTTTTATAGACGAAGAACAGATTGTTGTTCGTTTGCAAGGGATTGGTACTGTTCAAAATCCACAGTTTTGGATCTCTAGTCAGGCAGGAGATCAAGAGAAAGTAATGAAACGAATGAGATCCATTTTTCACTGGAATGAACCGTTTCAAAATATACAAAATCATTTTTTAAACACATCATTACGTCCACTATTTGAAACATATGCTTATACTCCAATTATTTTAGAATTTGATTATTTCGCTTGTCTTCTTCGCTGTATTATTCATCAACAAATAAATTTGAAATTTGCTACTGTGCTAACAGATCAATTTGTAAAACGATATGGGACAGAGAAGAACGGCGTTTTCTTTTTCCCAACACCAGAAAGAGTAGCAAACATTTCAATAGAAGAATTGAGAGAGCAGAAGTTTAGTCAGCGAAAAGCCGAATATATAGTAGGATTAGCAAAACATATTGTAGGCGGTAAATTAGATTTAGCAAGGATACAAAACGAAACAGAAGAAGAAGTATCGGCACAATTGTTACCAATAAGGGGTATTGGAGCATGGACAGTGCAAAACTTTTTAATGTTTGGGCTTGGTCGGAAAAATATGTTTCCAAAAGCAGACATTGGAATTCAGCGCGCAGTGCAAGGTGTATTTCAATTAGATAATAAGCCTGATGATGCATTTTTAGAAAAAGTGAAACAAGAGTGTGAACCATATTGCAGTTATGCAGCGTTATATTTATGGAAAAGTATAGAGTAGAGGTGTAATAATGATACAAAAGCAACAAGAGAGTAAGTTGGAAGTTGGTCAAACGTTTCCTGTGACAATTAAACGTCTTGGGATTAACGGAGAAGGCGTTGGTTATTTTAAGAGACAAGTTGTTTTCATTCCAGGGGCATTACCAGGAGAAGAAGTTGTTGCTGAAGCAACGAAAATTCAGCGTGGCTTCGCTGAAGCGAAAGTGAAAAAAGTTCGTAAATCCTCACCACATCGTGTGAAAGCACCATGTTCAGTATATGAGGAGTGTGGTGGCTGTCAATTGCAGCATTTAGATTATAAAGAACAATTAAATCAAAAGCGTGATATCGTTGTACAAGCATTTGAGAAGTACATGAATAACAGTCTGGAAGAGAAAATTCGTCCGACGCTTGGTATGGAAAATCCATGGCATTATCGTAATAAAAGTCAATTGCAAGTGGGGCGTAAAGACGAAAAGGTTATTACAGGGTTATATAAGCAAAACTCACATCAGTTAATTGATATTTCTCATTGCATGATTCAGCATAAAGCAACGAATGAAGCGACAAAAGTTGTAAGACGTATATTAGAAAAATTAAATGTTTCTATTTACAATGAGAAAAAACAAAAAGGTTTAGTACGCACAATTGTGACACGTACTGCAGTTCAAACAGGGGAAGTGCAAGTCACACTTATTACAACAAAAGAAGAATTACCAAATAAAGATCAATTTATCGCAGAAGTGCAAAAACAAATGCCAAGTGTTAAATCAATTATGCAAAACGTAAACTGGCGTAAAACATCTGTTATTTTCGGTGATAAAACATTTAAATTAGCTGGAAAAGAAGTAATTCAAGAAACACTAGGTGATTTATCATTTGAATTATCAGCACGCGCATTCTTCCAATTAAATCCAGAACAAACAGTTGTTTTATACGATGAAGCGAAAAAAGCAGCTGCTTTAACAGGAAACGAGAAGATTGTGGATGCGTATTGTGGTGTCGGTACGATTGGACTTTGGCTTGCGAATGATGCAGCGGAAGTACGTGGTATGGATGTAATTCCAGAAGCGATTGAAGATGCAAAGAAAAATGCAAAACGCCACGGATTCACAAATGCAAAGTATGAAGCTGGTAAAGCGGAACAATGGTTACCAAAGTGGGTAAAAGAAGGCTGGCGTCCAGATGTCATTGTTGTCGACCCACCGCGTACAGGTTGTGATGATAAATTACTTGAAACGATTTTAAAAGTGAAACCGAAACAAGTTGTTTACGTGTCTTGTAACCCGTCCTCATTAGCACGTGATGTGGAAACATTAATGGAGAGCTATGAAGTGGAGCATGTACAACCAGTTGATATGTTCCCGCATACTGCGCATGTAGAAAATGTAGTGAAACTTGTTAGAAAGTAACATTCAATAAGGATATGTCCCTCACAAAGCAGGAGCTATGTGAGGGTATATTTTATTTAGCGAATGGAAGTAAGGAGAATATAATGAACAATTATAAATTGACGATTCAATATGATGGTGCGCGTTATAAAGGGTGGCAACGTCTTGGTAATAATGACAATACGATTCAGGGGAAAATCGAAAGTATAATATCTGAAATGGTCGGAAAAGAAATTGAAATTATCGGCTGTAGTAGAACGGATGCTGGTGTACACGCTTTGAATCAAGTAGCTAACTTTCAAAGTGATGAGAAGTTAGTAGAACATAAAGTAAAAAAGTATTTAAATCAATATTTACCAAATGATATTAGTATTACGAGTGTAGAAGAAGTACCAGATCGTTTCCATGCTCGTTACAATTCTAAAGCAAAAACATATCTTTATAAAATTTGGAATGAAGAGCATACGAACCCATTTATGCGTAAATACAGCATGCACGTGAATAAACAATTAAATGTGAAAAGCATGAAAGAAGCTGCGAAACATTTAGTTGGTTCACATGACTTCACTGCCTTTTCAAATGCAAAGTCTAAGAAAAAATCTATGGTTCGAGAAGTGTATACACTTGATGTTTCCGAAGAATCAGGATTTGTACAAATTAGAGTAAGTGGTAACGGATTCCTTCATAACATGGTGCGGAAAATTGTTGGAGCATTAATTGAAGTTGGATTAGGGCAATTAGAGGCGGACGCAATTCCAAACATTTTAGAGGAAAAACAACGTAATCAAATTAATTGTCTTGCTGAGGCGAGTGGATTGTATTTGGAGAATGTTGAATTTTAATAATAAGTAAAAAATCGAGCTGATAAGGCTCGATTTTTTTGCACTCTGAAATTAAGAAGATTTCTCTTTCTTCATACGTAGCTTCAAATTCCAAAAAGCAGCAAGCATAATAGCTGCAAAGGAGCCGCTAATTGTGCCTAAGAGCTTTGCATGAGGAAAGCTGCTCATATCAATGAATAGCATTATACATAGAATGGTAGGGAAAAGACCTAAGTAGTGTAATAACTTCAACTTCTTATCATTACTCATATACATTGCCCCTTTCTAGCATATTATACGTTTATTATAACATATTTTACCAGTTTCTTTACACTTGGAGAAAGATTCATTTCATATGTGCAAGTGCAATTTTTTAATTCGATATTGTAAGTTTTGTCTACTCAATCCTAAAAATTTTGCGGCTTGTGAGATATTACCTTTATTTTCTTTAAGAATTTGATGGATATATTTCTTTTCCATTTCTTCGATTATACGTTTTAAAGTTTGTGGCGTATCAGTATTGTGACTAGTTAGCAGAGTCTGCATATTCAGTTCCTTTTTTGCTAGTTCGCGAAAGTGCGTTGGCATATGGAACGCTGTAATGATATCTTCATCTTCTATTAAGTTCATGGAGCCTTCAATTATATGTTCTAGTTCTCTCACATTACCAGGCCAATCGTATTTATAGAAGAAGTTATTTACGTTTAAATCTACATCTTTTACGCTAAGATCAAATTGGATATTGTATTTTTCAATAAAGTGTTGAACAAGATATGCAATATCTTCTTTTCGTTCCCGTAAAGGTGGAAGACATAAAGTAACAACGCTTAATCGGTAATATAAGTCTTGTCTTAATCGATTGTGTGCTATGGCTTCAAGAGGATCTTCATTAATAGTTGMTATAATACGAACATCAATTTCTTTTTCTTGCGCCCCCCCAATTCTTCGTATTGTTTTCTCTTGTATAGCACGCAATAATTTAGCTTGAAGTGCTGGGCTTAATGAGTTGATTTCATCTAATAACAAAGTTCCCCCATTTGCCTCTTCAAATAAACCAGGTTTATCTATTGCCCCTGTAAAAGCACCTCGATTTGTACCAAATAGTAAACTTTCCATTAAGGTTTCTGGTATAGCGGCACAGTTTTGCGAAATAAATGGTTTTGTTGAACGCTGGCTTTCATTATGGATGCTTTGCGCAAATAGCTCTTTACCGGTCCCTGTTTCCCCGATTATAAGTATGGAGGATGGCGTACGTATTACTCTCTTTGCTTCTGTAATGACCGATTGAATAGCTCTAGAATCACCAATTATGTGATCAAAGGTAAACTTAGTATTTTGTTTTCGAGAAAGGTTCGTTTTCATTGTTTGTTTTAAATGACTAATCTCTTTTGAAATTTCAATAGCGCCTTTAATTTTTCCATTTTCTATTATAGGAAAAGTATCGTTAATCGTCGTAATCTCTTGTCCTTTATTGTTAAAATACGTTTGTTTTATATTTTTGTTTGTTTTTCCAAGTTTTAAAGCCTCTATAAGAGTACTATTTTTATTTTCTTCAAATGCAAATACTTCTAAAGGATTTTTATCTAGCACATCTAAGCGATCCATTGATTCAATTTCCATCATTTTACGGTTATAGATAATCGTTTTACTTTCCTCATTAATAATATGGATCCCAATATCTAGTTCATTGAGTAAAGTTTCGTATAGCACATTCATTTCAATAATCTTTTTAAAATTGATTTCTTCTGTATGCATGTATTATCTTCTCCTCGTTATACCCTATGAAGACTGACTTTTTATAATTTTATTAAAATTCTTATAAAATCGCAAAATTTTTTTGCTATTTTCTCTTAAAAATTTTCAAATGATAGAAAATTTTTGCGGTTATGCAGATTTTTTTCGTAAGAAATCCTAATTTTACATAGGTATTGAGGTTGGTACGTATTTTGCATGAATAGTAGTTAAGATCTCTAAATTTAAAGAGTAGGGGGATTATGAATCTTTATAGTGTATGCAACGTTTCAGTTTCAATTAATAAGAGGGAGGAATTTATAAAGTGAAGACGGTTATAGAAGGCGTGTATAGTCCTTGTTACGGGAAAGTAGAGAAATTATTTGTTACTGAAAGTTCTTACGTATATGAGTGGGAAAAATTAGCGTTAATTGAAACAATAGATAAGCAGCAGGTGGAAATTAAAGTGGGAATCAGTGGTTATATCGAATCATTAGAAGTGGTAGAAGGACAAGCTATCGCTGATCAAAAACTATTAATAACAGTGAGGGATGACCTTTTAATAACAGGTAGTGATTAATAGTAGTAATATGTATTTTGCTCTTTTAAATAATTATTTTTACTATGAAGAATTTTAAAAACGCTTACATTAAATGGGTTTGCAAAGTGAAAAGGGGGGATTTATATGATGGATCAAAACCAGGGATTAAAAAGAGAATTGAAAAGTCGGCACATATTTATGATTGCACTCGGAGGGGTTATTGGTACTGGGCTTTTTTTAGGATCCAGTTATACAATTCATGAAGCTGGACCTGGAGGAGCGATTGTAGCGTATCTTGTCGGTGGATTTGTTATGTATTTAACGATGCTCTGTCTTGGAGAGTTAGCGGTTGCGATGCCTGATGCAGGATCGTATCAAACATATGCTACAAAACATATTTCACCTGCAGCGGGTTATGTAGTGGGATGGATGTCATGGCTAAACTGGACGGCTACGATAGGCATTGAATTAATTGCAGTTAGTATATTAATGAAACGTTGGTTTCCAGATGTATCATCATGGATTTGGTGCGTAGTGTTTGCCGTATTGCTCTTTGTTATTAATGCGTTATCTTCAAGAAGTTTTGCGGAGGTTGAATTCTGGTTTGCAAGTATTAAAGTAATTACAATTATTGCATTTATCATTTTGGGCGGGGCAGCAATGTTTGGTTTTCTAGATATGAAAGGAAATGAACCAGCGCCGATGTTTTCTAGCTTTACTGATTATGGTGGATTGTTCCCAAATGGATTATCAGCCATTTTAATTACGATGATTGCAGTTAATTTTTCCTTCCAAGGAACAGAACTAGTTGGTATTGCAGCTGGTGAGAGTGAAAATCCAGAGAAAACTATCCCGAAGGCAATTAATAATACAGTTTGGCGCATACTTATTTTCTTTGTACTATCTATTTTTATTCTTGCGGGACTATTTCCTTGGCAGCAAGCAGGCGTGATAGAAAGTCCATTCGTAGTTGTATTTGATAAAATTGGTATTCCTTATGCGGCTGATATTATAAATTTTGTTATTATTACAGCTGTACTATCAGTTGCGAATTCAGGATTATATGCAACTTCCCGTATGCTATGGTCTATGTCTAATCAAGGAATGATTAGCCCGATTTTTGGTAAGTTATCTAAAAACGGTGTTCCTATTTATGCATTGATTGTAAGTACGTTTGTAGGGTGTCTCTCATTACTATCAGGTATTTATGCGGAAGATACAGTTTATTTATGGCTTCTTTCAATTGCAGGGTTCGGAGCAATATTAGTTTGGGCATCTATTGCTCTTTCAAATTTATTGGCTAGAAGGACATATTTGAAGCAAGGCGGGGATATTAAGGACTTAAAATTTAAAACACCACTGTATCCATTTGTTCCAATTCTTGCTTTAGTATTAAATTTAACAGTAATTGTAGCTATGGCTTTTATTCCAGAACAAAGAATGGCATTATATTGTGGTATTCCATTTATGATTGTTTGTTTACTGTTTTATCGTGCTACTAGAAATAAGAGAAGTAAAGTAGAATATATTGAAAAGACAAATACAACCGAATTAGAAAGTTTATAATAGTGATTAATTTGGAGACTGTAAGATTGTAAACAGTCTCTTTTTTTGTGAAAATAAATTTGGAAACATACTACGTATGCAAAGGGGAATTAGCAATGAATCAAGAAGTTTCACAGCTATTAGAACAGATTGATTTACGAAAAGAGGAGCTACTAGAACTTACAAAAACTTTAATTCGTTTTGAAACACCAGCACCACCAGCAAGAAATACAAATGAGGCGCAAGAATTTGTTGCGGAGTTTCTAAAAAAACGAAATTTTAGTATTGATAAGTGGGATGTATATCCAAATGATCCGAATGTTGTTGGAGTGAAAAAGGGGACAGCAAGTGAGTCACATAAAAGTCTCATTATTAATGGACATATAGATGTTGCAGAAGTATCAAAGGACGAACCGTGGGAAACAAAGCCGTTTGAGCCGTTTATAAAAGATGGTTGGTTAGTTGGGAGAGGCGCGGCAGATATGAAAGGTGGACTAGCTGGAGCCTTATTTGCTATTCAGCTTTTAGAAGAAGTGGGGATTGAATTACCTGGAGATTTAATTTTTCAATCGGTAATTGGCGAAGAAGTAGGAGAAGCAGGGACACTTCAATGTTGTAAGCGTGGTTATGATGCTGATTTTGCAGTAGTAGTTGATACAAGTAATTTACATATGCAAGGGCAGGGCGGCGTAATTACTGGATGGATTACAGTGAAAAGCCCGCAAACGTTTCATGATGCAACACGTAGACAAATGATCCATGCTGGAGGACGTCTATTTGGAGCGAGTGCGATTGAGAAAATGATGAAGATTATCCAAAGCTTACAAGAATTAGAGCGTCATTGGGCAGTCATGAAAACATATGAAGGCTATCCATCTGGAACAACAACAATTAATCCAGCTGTTATTGAAGGAGGACGTCATGCGGCATTTATTGCGGATGAGTGCCGATTGTGGATAACCGTACATTTTTATCCAAATGAAACGCATGAACAAATAATAGAAGAAATAGAAGAGTATTTAGGAAAAGTGGCAGCAGCAGATCCATGGTTAAGAGAGAACCCACCACAATTTAAGTGGGGCGGAGAATCAATGATTGTGGATCGTGGCGAAATTTTTCCTTCTTTAGAAGTAGATAGCGAACATGTTGCTGTCAAAACGCTAAGTTCAGTACATGAATCTATTTTATCTAAAAATGCAATTTTAGATATGTCAGCAACGGTAACTGATGGCGGATGGTTTAGTGAGTTTAACATTCCAGCTGTTATTTACGGACCAGGTACATTAGAAGAAGCTCATTCAATAAATGAGAAAGTTGAAGTTGAGCAGTTAATTGAATTTACAAAAGTAATAACAGCGTTCATATATGAATGGTGTCATACAAAAAAATAGATTAGTATATTGAAATTGTACAGGTATGTACTTGTACGCTTTTTTAGTGAACTATTTCAGAGTTGAACATAAACAACTGAAATAGTTCTTTATTTTTCTATGTTTTTCGTTTTATTTCAATTAATTTCTCTTTAGCTAATTCAACGGCAATCGCATCATCTAAATAGCCGATTGGAAAAAGATAATCGGGGATAATGTCTGTTGATAAAATGAAATATAGTAAGGCACCCCCAATAATTGCACGCTCTTCGGTTGAAATGGTTTCTGTACAAAATTGTTGGTACATATTTGTTAATTGCTCAATGAAAGGACCAGCACTATCAATTTGTTCTATTTTACTTTTGAAACTCTCGTGAATACGTTTTTCGCCTTCAGTAGTTTGAGCATAGCGCTCGTAATTTTCAAGTTCTTGTTTTACACGAGTTGTTGTGTATTCGAAGTCGAATAGGTTAGAGGATTGTAATGTTTGTTGAATTGTATCGAGAGATGTGTACATATCTGCTTTTTCCTTATTTATGTGTGGAGAGTTAGGGTACATTTCATCAAGTAATAATTGCGGTGGAACTTGTAGACAGTTTGCGAATTTTTGTAAATGGTTTTGCTTCGGTTGTTGTTTGCCATTAATTATTCTTGAAATTGTTGCAGGATCAATATTTGTAAGTGTTCCTAGTTGGCGCATAGATAGAGCGCGCTCCTTTAACAGTTTCTTTATTAATTTACCGAGCCGCTCATTTGGATTTCCATTGGGCATAATGTAGGCACTCCTTTTCTATTGTCTATCGTTGAAAAAATGTTGAGCATTTATTACAAGTATATGAAACAGACAGGCACAGTTGCTCAACATTTTCATAATATGCAACGAAAAGTGAGAAAAGGGGTGACTGTACGATGAGTACGGCAGGTTTATTTTCAATTTTTTTAATCGGGATTGCGTCTAATTTAGATAATGCAGGTGTTGGGATTGCATATGGCATTCGTAAAATTCGAATTTCGTGGCTTAACAATTTTATCATCGCATTTTTTGGATTTTTATTTACTTTACTAGCTGGATTTTTTGGGAATTGGATCGCATTATTTATTTCAGAGTTCACAGCAAACATTATTGGAGCAGTCGTTTTAGGAATAATCGGGGTGTTTATTTTATGTCAGCCTTTCTTGAGTCAAAAAGATACCGTAGAATCTAAAGATAGTAGTGTACTTATGGGGGTTTTACGTAATCCAGAAAAAGCAGATTTTGATGGTTCTAAAACAATTAGTTTTTCTGAAGCAATTGTTTTAGGAGTTGCATTGTCCATAAACAATATTGCAGGTGGATTTGATGCTGGAGTAACAAATTTAAATCTTTGGCTTACGGCATGTATTTCTGGAGTTTTTAGTTTTATTTGTATTAGTGGTTTTACGTATGTTGGTAAAAGATTTTTAGCTGAATACTTAGGGAAATGGGCAACTATAATTGCAGGTGTGTTATTAATTCTTATTGGAATTGATCAATTGTTGTAAGAAGGATAGGGAAAACAGTATTCGAGTATTTCCTTGGAAATACACTAAAAAATTGCATATATCGACGTGAAATCTTTTCACGGTAATGAAAAATTGTAAGTATTATACAAATTTTTGGTGTAAAAAGGTTTAAAAAAGTAAAAGCACCTGTATAGGTGCTTTTTAGCGTATATCTTCAATTAGTTGTGCACATTCTTCATCATGCATACTGTACTCACTTAAAACTTGAATACAAAGCCATTTCAGTTCTTCGATACTATGCTCAAGTTCTTCGGGAAGTACATGGTAAATGTCTTCAAGTCCCATTCCGAAATGAATAAGTTCTAGTACTTGATCATCGATGTTCCGATCCATTAATAGTTCAAGCACTTCTAAATTGAATATGTATCGGTGAGCTTCATCGAGTGAAACAACTTTTAGTTTCAAACTTTCTACAATACTCAATATGAAAAGAAGAATTGTTTTTTCGAGAACAGGTTGTTTCTCCATTTGAAATATGAGTTTCATCTTTTACACCTCCACATACAGCGCTAGGTTGTACTATATTATTCAGGAGGGGGGAGCAAATATGCATAATAAAGAGAACTTTTATTACTGTTTTTTGAAGTGTGTTGATGCCTAGTAGAACGGATTTTTGTGAAATAAAAAATCCTGCCAATATAGCAGGATAACTTCTAAATTAAAACATACTCCAACCTTCTTGGGCAGAAAGTAATTCAAGAATTTTAAAACCAGCGATACTATTTCCGTTTGCATCTAAAGCTGGTCCGAAAATACCGATTCCCATTTCGCCTTTTACGCAGCCGAAAATGCCGCCTGCTACACCACTTTTTGCAGGGATTCCAACACGAATTGCAAATTCACCAGATTCATTATACATCCCGCAAGTAACCATAAATGTTTTACAAATTTTCGTAATATGTTTAGGGATGATCTGTTTCTTTTTATAAGGATCATATCCATCCATTGCAAAGATTAAACCAATACGTGCTAGGTCGATACAGTTAACCTCAATTGCACATTGACGCGTATATAAATCCATAAGTTCTTCAATATCGTTATCGATGATGCCATTTTGTTTCATATAGTAACAAAGTGAACGGTTTAAGTAAGCTGTTTCTAATTCAGAAGTGGCAACTTTAGAAGAATAACTAATAGTAGGATTGTCTGTTATATCACGCACAAATTGAAGAATGCGTTCCATCTTCTCCTCGTTATCATTACCAGCTAGCATACTTGTAATAGCTAATGCACCCGCATTAATCATTGGATTAAGAGGCTTGGAAGAACTTGTTGTTTCAAGCTTAATAATAGAATTAAATGGGTCACCAGTTGGTTCCATTCCAACTTTAGAAAATACATATTCTTCACCACGGTCTAAAAGGGCAAGAGCAAGTGTAATTACTTTAGAAATACTTTGAAGAGTAAATAGTGTTTGTGAGTTACCAGCATGGATATATTCTGTTTCTTTATGAAAAATGGCAATCCCTAGATCATTTGGATTTGCATTTCCTAGTTCGGGGATATAAGTAGCAAGTTTTCCTTTTTTCGTATATGGTTTTACTTGTTCTAACAACTGCTGTAAGTTGTTTGTTTCAATGCACTGCATAGTACCAACGCTCCTATTTCGAATTAACTAAGTTTACTTTTCCCGATATGCTCGGAAATAAATAATAACATGAAAAAGTGGAATGATAAAACGAAAGTTGAATGTTCTATAGTGAGTCTTCAGTTTCGATTATTCCGTGTTATAAAAGGAAAATTTTCCTTTTATATAACAGTTTGGAAATAGGAGATTTATCCATAAAAAGTTCGGAAATAAAAACTACACATCTATACAACTATATGTTATTATGGTTATGTAAATAGAAAGCGTTTTCTAAGGCGTACTTATAATGATAACGATTTCATAAATTTGATAGGGGGAATTAAGATGTTGCAGTTTTTACAACGTATTGGTAAAGCGTTAATGCTTCCAATCGCCGTACTACCAGCAGCAGGATTATTGCTTCGTTTAGGGCAACCAGATGTATTTAATATTCCTGTTATGGCACAGGCCGGCGCAGCGGTTTTTGATAATTTAGCACTTATTTTTGCAATTGGTATTGCAATCGGTCTTTCAGTTGATGGTAGTGGTGCAGCAGGTCTTGCAGGTGCAATTGGTTATCTAGTTATGAAAAACAGTATTGATGCACTTAGTAAGGGATATTCTACTGCAGAATTACAAGATAAATTAGGTAAAGTCCAAGATTTAATAGGAAATAGCGCAAATGTAGATCCATCTAAGCTTGCAGATACAATGACACAAGTATCTAAGGCAGCCGAATTATCGACTAAAGTGGATATGAAAGTTTTAGGTGGTATTATTGTCGGTGTTATAGCAGGATTCCTTTATAATAAATTCCATAAAATTAAACTTCCAGAATGGTTAGGTTTCTTTGCTGGAAAACGTTTCGTTCCGATTGTTACATCGGTTGTAATGCTAATATTAGGAATTCTATTCGCACAAATTTGGCCAGCAATTCAAAATGGTATCGATGCATTAGCTCATGGAATTGTTAATTTAGGTGCAGTTGGTTCAGGTCTATTTGGTTTATTAAACCGTCTATTAATCCCAATTGGTTTACACCATGTAATGAACACATATTTCTGGTTCGTATTTGGTGACTTTACAAATGCAGCAGGTAATGTTGTAAATGGTGATATCGCTCGCTTCCTTGCAGGGGATAAAACAGCAGGTATGTTTATGACTGGTTTCTTCCCAGTTATGATGTTCGGTTTACCAGCAGCATGTTTTGCAATGATTGCAGCTGCTAAACCAGAAAAACGTAAAATGGTTACAGGTATGTTAGGTGGCCTAGCATTAACTTCATTCTTAACTGGTATTACAGAACCTATTGAATTCTCATTCATGTTCTTATCACCATTATTATATGGTATTCATGCCGTGTTAACAGGTATATCTTTATTCGTAACAACATCACTTGGCATTCACGATGGTTTCACATTTAGTGCCGGTGCAATTGATTACTTCTTAAACTTTGGTATTGCAACAAAACCAGTGTTACTAGCAGGAATCGGTTTAATTTACGCAGCAATTTACTTCGTAGTATTCTACTTCTTAATTAAGAAGTTCGACTTGAAAACTCCTGGTCGTGAAGATGACGATGAGTTAGCTGAAGAGGGTGATGCACCAGTTGCAGGTTCAATTGGTGAAACTTACGTAGCAGCTTTAGGCGGAAAAGAAAACTTAACAGTTATTGATAACTGTGCAACGCGTTTACGCTTACAAGTGAAAGATGCAGGTTTAGTAAATGAACCAGCATTAAAACGCGCAGGTGCAAAAGGCGTTATGAAATTAAGTAACACAAGTGTACAAGTTATCGTAGGTACAAATGTTGAATCTGTTGCCGATGATATGAAAAAACACGTATAAATAGTTAGATAAGAGGATATCCAAAAAGATTGATAACACCAGTCTTTTACAGGATATCCTCTTTTATTATGTTGAAATTTTAAAGGGAATCTTACTTTTGTAAATTTTCTTTTTCTTTTTTATACATATAGGTTGGTAATATGTTCAGCGCATGATAAAGTAGGGATGATATAGAATGGAATGTCTATAATCTACTGAAATGATTTGGAGAAAGTCTTGTGTAGAGGAATTAAATTATCGGTAAATAAGGGGAAAAAGGTAATCATGGATCAGGAAAAAAATACTGTTAATGGGAAAGTACGTCGTCCGATTGTATACATAAAAAGAACAATCATTCTCGCCCTACTATTTTCACTTGTATATTTCATGTATACAAAAATTGTTGCGCATAATAAAAAAGAGGAAACTTTAAAAGCAGCAGCAGAAATGAAGAAGCAAGAAGAGATAAAAAAGATAGAAGAAGTGAAAAGGCAAGAAGCTGAAAAACAAAGAAAACAAAAAGAACAGGAAGAACAGATAAAACAGGCGCAAGTTATAGAGAAACCTGCTGAGGGACCGCCTCAAGAAATTAATGAAAACGCTCAATTGGATCAATATTTACAGAGCATGGGATTTAGTGGGACAGCTGTTATTGTGAAGAATGGGAAAGTTCTTGTGAATAAAGGATACGGCATGGCTAATAAAGAGAAGCAAGTGCCGAATAATTCAGAGACGACCTTTTATATTGGCTCTATTTCAAAAGCATTTGTGGCGACTGCTATTATGCAATTAAAAGATCAAAATAAGTTACAAGTAGAGGATACAGTTGCAAAGTATATTCCAGACTTTCCTCAAGGTAATAGCATTCAGTTAAAACATCTATTAACACATACATCAGGCATTCCGGAATATGAGCAGGGAAAAGAGGATATTTCTCATGAAGAACTGATAAAGCGGATAGGAAATCAAAAGCGTATCGGGAGTCCAGGAGAGAAATGGAAGTATTCCGATTCGAACTACTCTATACTTGCTTACATTGCTGAGAAGGTAAGTGGACAGTCGCTCGAAGAATATATAAAACAACATATTTTTGCGACTGCGGGTATGAAACATTCTGGTTTCGGTACAGCGTTGGAACAAACAAGATTCCCATCAACGGGTTATAAAATAGTGAATAACAATATGACAACACCTAATATTCCAAGCATGTCACAACTATATGGTTGTGGTGATATATATACGAGCGCGCATGATTTATATTTATTTAATGAAGCACTCTTTTCTGGAAAATTAATTTCAAAAGAGAGTTATAATCAAATGTTTACAGCCGTGAAAAAGGATTATGGATTTGGCTGGTATGTAGATCCAGGAAGCTATTCAAATCACGGTGTAATGCCAGGTTGGAATTGCTTAAATGGTTTTAGTAAAAATGGTAGTGTATATGTGGTTTTATTATCTAACATTCAAAATAACATTAAATCATTTGGTAAAGTGAATAACGACATTTATACGATGTTGCGGAATATTGAAGTGTAAGAGGCTATCCTTTTGGATAGTCTTTTTTGTATTGAGGAAATATATGTGCGGTTCGATGATGAAATAAATGGAAAATGGGAGGTTTATGAGTATACATAAGCATCATGCACGCAATGCGAAACGAATTTTGTGTATTACGGTGTAGCTGCCATTGTGACAATTGAAAATTAATATATACATATAGATAGATGGGAAACTATCGATCTTTTTTTATGCCCTGAAACAATTATTTCTTTTAGAAAATGTATGCCTTACCTATCACAAAAAAAGTCTGCTTTGTATAAATTAAGATGTATGGATGTAAATTTTTATACTTTAAAAATAATAGGAGGAGAAGCATATGTGTCTGTTCAGAAAATATTGGCATAAATTATCCAGACTGTTTAATAGACAATTAGGCTATTTTTTAGATGACAAGTTACTGCCTGCTGTGGAACGACTTTTATTTTCACAAAACTTTGCGAGATTTATTCAAAGAAATTCTAAGCAAGCTACGGAAGAGTTTATAGAATCAAGTCAATTTCAATCTATTATTTGTAACATTTTAAAAGAATGCAATACATCACCTTTTAAGGAAATTGCAAAGCAATATTTAGGTAAAAACGTAGAAATTACTGTGACAGTTGGACAGTTAATAGGTGTTATTGTAGCAGTTGGTGACGATTTCTTAACGCTGCAAGAAGGAATAGGAACTGAAGTTTTATTACCATTTACAAGTATTATATCAATGAAAGAAGTGTAAGAAAGGAGACTTATATATGTTATTTACTGATGAATTGCGTAACCATGTTGGTGAATTAGTGCAAGTTGTGACAGCGGTCGAAATTGTTGCAGGTATTCTTTTATCTGTTACGGACGGGGCAGTAAGTGTTCGTACATCTCCTTCTTATGGACCACCTGAAGATGTACTTGTGCGTATTCCTATTATTGCTTATGTTCGCTTGGAAGGGTAAGAGTGATACAAGTATGAGAATATCAGTTGTTATTCCAGCGCATAATGAAGCAAGTACTTTATCACAAGTTTTAGTAGAAGTGGAGAAGCTGAAGCCGTATGAAATTATTGTAGTAGATAATGGATCGACAGATGGAACGAATGAAGTCGCATTACAGCATAGTTGCCATGTAATTTATTATAAACATTCTCTTGGTAATGATGTAGGAAGGGCAATTGGAGCTAGAGAAGCAAAAGGTGAAATTGTATTGTTTTTAGATGGTGACATCGTTATTGAGAGTAAAGAGCTACAACGTTTCGTGAAAGGAGTTCAGCAAGGGCATCAAATTGTTGTGAATAATTTAACATGGTCTGTTTATTTAAAGATGAGACCACACTATACGACAGTTGGAAAATTCATGTTGAATCGTTATTTGAATAAAAAAGAGCTTGTTGTTGGTTCTTTAATCGCAATTCCACATGCGATGAATCGAGATGTTATTGAGAATCTTGGGTGGTGGAATTTAGCAGATCCAGCACTCTTTCAAGCGATGGCGATGTCTAGAGGAGTAGATATTGCCGATATGGCTTCGGTCGATGTAATTCACACGAATAAGGTTCGTCCTGTGCATACGGGTACATCACCTGGTTCTCCTTATCCGAAGGCGACTAGTCGTATTATGGGTGATCATTTGTGTGCTTTGCAATACGTAATCGAAACATATGGTAAACGTGGCGGTTTTTCGGAGGGAAACAGGGATAGAGAGTTTATAGGGAAGTATAAACCAGTTTTATTACAAAAGGAAAAAGCGAAATACAGTGCTATTATACCCGTATCAGAAGAAAAAATGACTATAAGATCTGTCATACAGGAAGTGAAAAAGGCAGGTGTAGATGAAATTATAGTTGTTGCGAATGGAGCAGATACCGAGACAATTAAACAAGCAAAGCTAGAGAATGTTATTGTAGTTGAATTCGCGAAGGCACTTGGACATAATGTAGCACGAGCGATAGGGGCTATGCATGCTACGGCAGATATTTGTTTATTTGTTGATGGTGATTTTGCTATTCCGGCAAAAAAGCTAATTCCATTTTTGCATGCTATTGAAGACGGAAATGATGTGGCGTTAAATGATTTGCAATGTTTGTTAGATATGTTTCACCCGGCAGATCCAATTAGTATGGGGAAATATTTCGTGAATTTGGTAGCGAAACGACCAGATTTATGGAACAACTCATTAACGGCAGTGCCACACGCTATGCATAAAAAGGTAATAGAGAAAATTGGATATGATTCCCTTATCATTCCACCATTAGCTCAAATGAAAGCTATTTTAGAAGAATGCTCTATTACAGCAGTGGAATTTGTAGATGTTATAAAAACAAATCGAGTACGTCCAGAGCAACATGGGTTTGTAAATGGAAGAATTCCTGCATTCGATCGTATTTTCGGTGATCAGCTTGAGGCGATTGCTTATTTATTACAACATACGAATGAGCGCGGGAGTTTTACAGACGGAGAAAGGGATAGAGATATAATACTACAATTGAGAAGGGAAGAAGAGAATATAGATGAATGCTAGTAGTAAAGTAACCATTATTGGATTAGGATATGTTGGCCTTCCTTTAGCGGTCCTTTTTGCAGAAAGAGGACATGCTGTACTTGGATTAGATAAAGATAATAGGAAGATAGAATCAATAATTAAAGGAGAAAGTTATATTCCTGATGTTTCTTCTAACGTATTACAAAATTTATTGAACGAGAGAAAATTAATAGTAAATACACCAGATAAAGGTTTTGCAGAGTTCCAAAATAGTGAGTATGTTATTGTGACTGTGCCTACGCCAATTAATGAGAATAAAGAACCCGATTTAAGTGCACTCGTTTCAGCCTCCCATTATATACAACAACACCTTCAAGAAGGACAAACCTTCATTTTTGAAAGCTCCACATATCCAGGTACACTGGAGGAAGTTATCATTCCTATTATTTCTCAAACAGGTAAAAAGGTAGGAGAAGATTATTATATTGGGTATTCTCCAGAGCGAATTGATCCAGCGAATAGCCGGTATTCAGTTGAAACAATTCCAAAAGTTATTAGTGGACAAACCGAGCAGTGTAAACAAAAAGTACAGGATTTGTATAGCAATATATTTGATGTAGTCGTTCCAGTTAGTTCTCCGAAAGTAGCGGAGATGTGTAAGCTATTTGAAAACATTCAGCGCTTAGTTAATATTTCATTAGTAAATGAGTTAAATATACTTTGTGAAAGTTTGAATATTAATTTTTATGAGGTGCTTGAAGCGGCATCTACAAAACCGTTTGGATTTACTCCGTATTGGCCAGGACCAGGAATAGGAGGACACTGTATTCCGGTAGATCCTTTATATTTTCAATGGAGAATAAGAAAGGCTGGAGCAATTAGTCAATTAATTGAGGCAGCACATGTAATTAATGAAGAAATGCCAGCGAAAATAATCGGGAAAGTAAAAGGTGTGGTGCAATCACCCGCAACGGTTTTAATAGTAGGGATTGCATATAAGAAAGATGTAAATGATTTGAGAGAATCACCGGCGTTGCCAATTATTCAATTATTAATAAAAGAAGGATACAAGATAGAATATCATGATCCGTATATTTCTACAGCGAAAATTGGAGATACACTATATCAATCTGTTCCATTAGATGAACAAAGAATTAAACAAGCAAATTGTATTTTAATTGTAACGGATCACTCTAGCATCGATTGGAATCTTTTTAAAGGGATTGAGCGATTAATAGATACACGTGGAATCGTAAAGAAGGTGAGTGTATGAGTGAAAAATGTTTAATTACAGGTGGAGCAGGATTTATTGGTTCGCATTTAGCTGAAGAGTTGGTGAAAAGAGGTTATGAAGTTACTATTGTGGATAACTTCTATAAAGGAAAAAATAAATATCATAATGAGTTAATGAAAGAGCTCCGGGTTATTCCAATAAGCGTTTTAGATAAAAATTCAATTTATGAATTAGTGAATCAACATGATGTGGTGTTTCATTTAGCTGCAATTTTGGGAGTCAAAACTACAATGGAAAAAAGTGTAGAGCTTATTGAAACAAATTTCGATGGAACGAGAAATATTTTACAAGCAGCGTTAAAAGGGAAGAAGAAAGTAGTATTTGCATCTACTTCTGAAGTATATGGAAAGGGAGAGCCGCCATTCTCTGAAGAAGGAGATCGTTTATACGGTGCAACTTCCAAAATACGTTGGAGTTATGCAATTTGTAAAACGTTAGAGGAAACATTATGTTTAGGGTACGCATTAGAAGGTTTACCTGTAACGATTGTTCGTTATTTTAATATTTATGGTCCAAGAGCGAAAGATGGTCCGTACGCAGGAGTAATTCCACGATTTATTCGTGCGGCTTTGCAAGGTGACGATATTCTCGTGTATGGAGATGGAAAACAGACACGCTGCTTTACGTATGTAAGTGATGCGGTCGAGGCAACAATTCGTGCAATGGATGAGAAGGTAAATGGTGAAATTATTAATATAGGTTCTGAGAATGAAAAAAATATAAGGGTAGTAGCGGAAGATATAAAAAAATTAACGAAGTCTATTTCCAAAATTGTGCACGTGCCATTTGAGGAAGTATATCCACATGGATTTGAAGAGATTCCAAATAGAAGACCAGACGTAACGAAATTAAGAGAACTCGTTCAGTTTCAAGCGAAAGTAACGTGGGAACAAGGATTGAAAGAAACTATTAAATGGTTTCGTGAAGAAAACAATGGCTAAGTCGTTATCAGTTATTATTCCCGTATGTAATGAAGTGGATACGATTTCAGATGTGGTTCAATCGGTAAAAACATTGAATCCAGTAGAGATTATTGTATTAGCAAATGGTTGTAATGATGGTACAGAAGCGATTGCTGAGAGCTTAGGATGTACAGTAATCCAGCATAAAGAGTCACTTGGTAACGACGTTGGACGCGCAGTTGGTGCAAAACATGCGATAGGTGATGTATTACTGTTTGTAGATGGAGATTTTGCTATTCAAACTTCAAAATTACAATTATTCCTTAATCCGATTTTACATGATCAGGCGGACATCGTTTTAAATAATTTGGACGCATTATTTTTAAAGAAACAAAAACCGCACTCCGTGACAGTATGGCGCCAAATATTAAATGCAATGTTAGAGCGTGAAGAATTAAAAATTGATTCTTTATTATCTGTACCTCATGCGCTGACGAAGGAAGTTGTGCAAAGTATTGGAGACGAATGTTTTGTTAATCCTATTGTGGCTCATCTACGCCTAGCACAAAGTAAATGGAGAATTAGTCGTCATTGTGCAATTGACGTTATTACGCCAAATAAATTTCGTCCATTCGAGCATGCTGCATATGGCACGGATCTTTCTCAATCTGAAAAACGAATGATAGGTGATCATATAGAAGCTGTAGCAGAGCGGATATTAGGCAGCGATGGGCGCGGAGGATATTATGATGGAAATAGGAAAAGAGAGAGTGTCTATCATACTCTAAATTTTGAAGATTTTTATCAAGGATGGGGCGTTACATCTAATTTGTATAAAGGAGAGCAATTATCGGTAATTATTCCTGTGCAAAATGAAGAGAAAACAATTGGAAACGTTATAGAAGAGCTTCGCAAAATTGAACCTTTTGAAATCATCGTTGTTGTAAATGGTTCGTCCGATAAAACGGCAACAATTGCAAAAGACAAGGGAGCAACAACAATTGTGTATAAAGAAGCACTTGGAAACGATGTGGGGCGTTCGCTTGGAACTTATTTTGCAAAAGGAGAAATTGTTTTATTTATAGACGGTGATTTTGTTATTCCAGCTAGTGAGCTATATCCCTTTGCAAAGGCTATTGCAGATGGAACGGATGTCGCATTAAATGATTTAAATCATTATTTAGATTTGAGAGTACCACTTCATCTTGTAACAGCATTTAAATATGCATTAAATTTAGCTTGTGATAGAAAAGATTTAGGAGTAGGCTCTCTTATTGCTGTACCTAATGCGTTTAGTCGTACTTGTTTGAAGGAAATAGGGTATAAATCATTATTGTCACCTTGTGTAGCACAAGTTAAAGCTGTACTTTCAGGTTTTGAAATCGCTTGTGTAAGTCGTGTTGATGTTGATAAGATGAACCGTATTCGTCCCAGTGAACATTTCGCAAAAATAGGTCATCCTCCAGCTGTCCTTCGAATTATTGGTGATCATATAGAAGGATTAGAGCAATTAATTGCATTAACAAACAGTCGTGGTGGATTTTACGATGGAAATAGAAAAAGAGATGTTTTATAGTGGTAACAAAAAAAGTGTACAACGTATGTACACTTTTTTTGCTCTGTTATAAAAACTATAACAGATTAGGAGATAAGAGTATTACAGATCTACAATGGGTATCGTTCTTATATTACAAAATAGGACTCGTATATAAGAATACCAAAAAAATACAATTAAAGAAAGGGTTAATTCTAAAGAGTTTTATGTGAGGTTAACACTATGTATGTAGTAGTGTGCTCAACATTTCACAAACATGTCACAACTATTTCGTCCACTTCCGAAAAAAAGTAGTATTCTAAGTGTGTAAGCTGTTATATAAAAAAACGTAGTCCTGTACTAATCAAAAATGGAGGAGATTAGGATGACTCAAGTATTAGAGAATGTAAAAAGCGCGTGGGAAAACTTTAAAGGTGAAAAATGGAAAGCAGAGATTGATGTTCGCGATTTCATTTTAAATAATGTAAACGTTTACGAGGGAGAAGACTCTTTCTTAGCGGAAGCAACTGAAGAAACGAAAAAACTTTGGGATCAAGTAATGGATTTAACAACAAAGGAACGTGAAAACGGTGGCGTTCTTGATATGGATACAAAAATTGTTTCTTCTATTACATCACATGAACCAGGATATTTAAATAAAGATATTGAAAAAGTGGTCGGTTTCCAAACTGATAAACCATTTAAACGTTCTTTACAACCATATGGTGGTATTCGTATGGCAGAACAAGCTTGTGAAGCGTATGGATATGAAATGGATAAAGAACTTAGCAAGATTTTCAGAGACTGGCGTAAAACTCATAATCAAGGTGTATTTGATGCATACACACCAGAAATGAAAGCGGCTCGTAAATCAGGTGTTATTACTGGTCTTCCAGATGCGTATGGACGTGGACGTATTATCGGTGACTATCGCCGCGTAGCGCTATATGGTATAGATCATTTAATTGAAGCGAAAAAAGCTGATTATAATTTAACTGGCGGTGTAATGAGCGAAGATACAATGCGTTTACGTGAAGAATTATCTGAGCAAATGCGTGCACTTCAAGAGTTAAAACAGATGGCTGCTTCTCATGGATTCGATATTTCTAAGCCAGCTACAAATGCACAAGAGGCCTTCCAATGGTTATACTTTGCTTATCTTGCAGCAATTAAAGAGCAAAACGGGGCAGCAATGAGCCTTGGACGTACCTCTACATTCTTAGATGTTTACATTGAAAGAGATTTAGCAAATGGTACTTTAACAGAAGAAAAAGCACAAGAAATTGTTGACCATTTCATTATGAAATTACGTCTTGTGAAATTTGCAAGAACACCTGATTATAATGAACTATTCTCTGGAGATCCAACTTGGGTAACTGAATCTATCGGTGGTATGGCGTTAGACGGTCGTCCGTTAGTAACAAAAAACTCATTCCGTTTCTTGCATACATTAGATAATTTAGGACCAGCACCAGAACCAAACTTAACAGTTCTTTGGTCTAAACAACTACCAGAGAACTTTAAAAACTACTGTGCAAAAATGTCTATTAAAACATCAGCAATTCAATACGAAAATGATGACATTATGCGTGCTGACTACGGTGATGACTACGGTATTGCTTGTTGTGTATCAGCAATGAGAATTGGTAAACAAATGCAGTTCTTTGGAGCACGTGCAAACTTAGCGAAAGCATTACTATATGCGGTTAACGGTGGTAAAGATGAAAAGTCAAAAGCACAAGTTGGTCCTGAATACGCACCAATTACTTCTGAAGTATTAGATTATGAAGAAGTTATGCGTAAATTCGATATGACAATGGAATGGTTAGCTGGTCTATACTTAAATACATTAAATGTAATTCACTATATGCACGATAAATATAGCTATGAACGTATTGAAATGGCACTTCACGATACAAATGTTCTTCGTACAATGGCAACAGGTATCGCTGGATTATCTGTAGTAGCAGACTCTTTAAGTGCAATTAAATATGCACAAGTAAAACCAATTCGTGATGAAAATGGTATTGCAGTTGATTTCGAAATTGAGGGAGATTTCCCTAAATACGGTAACAATGATGATCGTGTAGATGAAATCGCAGTAAATCTTGTGAAAACATTTATGAACAAGATTCGCAAACATAAAACATACCGTAATTCTGTTCATACAATGTCAATCTTAACAATCACATCTAACGTTGTATACGGTAAGAAAACTGGTAACACTCCAGATGGACGTCGTACTGGAGAACCATTTGCACCGGGGGCAAACCCAATGCATGGCCGTGATACAAAAGGTGCATTAGCATCATTATTATCTGTAGCTAAATTACCATATGAAGATGCACAAGATGGTATTTCAAATACATTCTCTATTATTCCAAAAGCACTTGGTAAAGAAGATGATGTACAAGTACGCAACTTAGTATCTATGCTTGATGGATATGCAATAAAAGAAGGACACCACTTAAATATTAACGTATTTAACCGTGAAACATTAATGGATGCAATGGAGCATCCTGAAAAATATCCACAATTAACAATTCGTGTATCTGGTTACGCTGTTAACTTTATTAAATTAACTCGTGAACAACAAATTGATGTAATAAACCGTACAATGCATGAAAGCATGTAAGTGAAAAAAGTGTCCCTCTGCTTTTAATATATAGCGGAGGGAGGCTGTTTCAATAAAGGAGGAAGTAACATGGTAAAAGGAAGAATACATTCTGTAGAGTCTTGTGGTACTGTTGATGGCCCAGGGATTCGTTATGTCATATTTACACAAGGGTGTTTATTACGTTGTCAATATTGTCATAATGCTGATACATGGGAAATCGGTAAAGGTAAAGAAATAACAGTTGAAGAAGTGATGCAGGATGTGACATGTTACCTTCCATTTATTGAAGCTTCTGGAGGCGGTATAACAGTTAGCGGTGGAGAGCCACTATTACAGCTAGACTTCTTAACCCAGTTGTTTAAAAAGTGCAAAGAAGCTGGTATCCATACAACAATCGATTCTTCTGGCGGTTGTTATTCTGAAGAACCAGAATTCCAAAATAAGCTAGATATTTTAATGGAGTATACAGATTTAGTTTTATTGGATTTGAAGCATATTGATTCAAAGAAACATCGTAAATTAACAGGGAAACCAAATGAACACATTTTACAATTTGCTCGTTATTTATCGGATAGAAAGAAACCAATTTGGGTAAGACATGTATTGGTTCCCGGTGTTACCGATGGTGAAGAGGATTTGCAAAAATTATCAAACTTTATTCAAAGTCTATCTAATGTTAAGAAAGTGGAAGTGCTGCCATATCATAAGCTCGGTGTTTATAAATGGGAGGCACTTGGACATAAGTATCCACTTGCGGATGTGAATCCACCGACAGAAGAAAATGTTGAACATGCAAAACATATTTTACAAGCAGTCTAACCTAAACATTTGGTTAGGCTTTTTGTTTCTTCATAATAAAATCTAGAGTATATATTTAGAAAAGAGTATACTGAAAAGGGAATATCCATATTTTTGTAAAGAATAAGCGGAGAAATTTACATAATTGTAAAGGGAAATCAAAATAGTAAAAAGAATTAAGAAGTAAAAGAGTGAGTATTATGGAATATAGAACATTTGTAAGTTATTGCGAAAGCTCTTATAGGAAAGTATAATGTAAAGATATGAGCACAGATAGGATTAAGGGGTCAATCTTATATGCTTTGCATATCCACGACAGATACATAGCTAACAGGAAAGTATTAGAATCCGAGTATGTAGTTTTTAAGGAAAATGTTTTTCCTATTGTCGTATATGCAATATGGAGAAACAAAAAGCTAGGAGTGGATTTGTTTGATAAAAAACCCCAAGGTTTTAATATTAACTGCACATTACGGTAACGGTCATGTGCAAGTGGCAAAAACATTAGAACAAACATTTCGCCAAAAAGGAATCGAAGATGTAATTGTATGCGACTTGTTTGGAGAATCACATCCAGTTATAACCGATATTACAAAATATTTATATTTAAAAAGCTATACGGTAGGAAAAGAATTATATCGTTTGTTTTATTATGGTGTAGAGAAAATTTATGATAAAAAAATAGCATCTTGGTATGCGAATTTTGGGAGAAAGCGTTTGAAGACGCTATTACAGGTGGAGAAACCGGATATTGTTATTAATACCTTTCCAATCATCGCTGTACCAGAATTGAAAAAGCAAATAGGTATTTCTATTCCTGTTTATAACGTATTAACGGATTTTTGCGTGCATAAAATATGGATCCATCGAGAAGTAGATCGTTATTTTGTAGCAACCGATCATGTGAAAAAAGTGATGGTTGATATCGGTGTACCTGCAGAACAAATTGTTGAAACAGGGATTCCGATTCGTAGCAGTTTTGAGCTAAAGATAAATCCAGCAATTATATATAATAAATATCAGTTATGTAAGGATAAAAAGATGTTACTAATTGTAGCAGGTGCTCATGGTGTGCTAGGGAGTGTAAAAGAGCTATGCCAGTCATTTATGTCAGTACCAAACTTACAAGTAGTTGTCGTTTGTGGGAAAAACGAAGCTTTAAAGCAGGATTTAATGGAACTACAGGAACAAAGTTCTGATGCTTTAAAAGTATTTGGTTATGTTGAAAACATTGATGAATTGTTCCGTGTTACTTCTTGTATGATTACGAAGCCAGGTGGTATTACATTAAGCGAAGCAGCAGCATTACAAGTACCTGTCATTTTATATAAACCTGTCCCAGGACAAGAGAATGAAAATGCGTTGTATTTTGAAAAAAAAGGGGCTGCAGTTGTAATTCGTGATGATAGTGAAGTTTTTGCAAAAACAGAGGCGTTATTACAAGATGATATGAAGCTTCTTCAGATGAAAGAAGCAATGAAAAGTATTTATCGTCCTGAGCCAGCTGGTCATATTGTGGATACAATTTTGGCAGAAAATCATGCAGAGCCGAATCATATACCTATTAAATCACCAGTTCTTGCCGAATCTTTTACTTAATATGAAACCCTCTTTTAAGCATTTAAAGAGGGTTTTTTTTATTGTTGTAAAAAAATAAACGTGAATTATTAACTTATCCCGCAAAAGCCCGATTGGTGAGGGCTAATAATCAGTGGGGATAAACAAAACTCCCACTGATTAAAGTTTCACTTTATCCACAAGGGATTACGCCTTCATTAGACAGTAAAATCGGAATATTAACAGCTATATCCACATAATCCACAATTTTTAGAAAATTATCCACAATTCTCACGTTACGAATTCATTTAAATAAATGAATTCGTAAAATACTTTTGTAATTTATGCACAATTCTACGTTTTTTGTGGATAAGGTTGTCCACAAAAAAGGTTCCTTATAAATAAGGAACCTTTTTTGCTAATTCATTGGAAAATCTTATGTAATGAAACTGAATAATTAGGGGGGAAACCTTCTAATTATTCAGTTTCACTTTAAATACTTTTTGAGCGATAGCCCGCTGCACGATCTGCTTTTCGAAATTCTCGCTGATAGAGAACTTCTTGTGTACTAGATAATGTGTTTTTTGCTTTATCACGTTTCCTTTTATCCATTACAAATCACCTCGTGTCCTAAAGTCACTATCTATCGTTTCCAAAGACATGGGGTGATATACATATATGTCAAACTAGTAATGATTAATTATTATTTCTGAATTTTTAGATTACGCTTCTTTTAATTGGTGTGCTTCTTGGAAGGTTGTATCTCGCATTGTTGCAAGTGTATACTGATCTTTTGGAATTTCATATAAATTATATACTTCTTCATGCGCGTTAATTTCATCATAAACGGCTTTTCTTGTTTCGTTTGCTAGATTTACATATTGTAGTTTTTCGGCAGCTTTAATAGACCGAATATTTATTTTACGAATACGCATAAAAATCGTTTCAATATCTAATTCATAGAAAAGTTCGCTAAAAAATGAATCTTTCGCCAATTTATTATATCCTTTACCATGATATGGTTTGCCAAGCCAAGTTCCGAGGAATCCAGCTTTTTCTTGCACATCAAATAAAGTAATTGTGCCGATGGGGTTACCCCATTCATCTAAAATTGTGCGTGAGATTAATTCTCCACGCTCTTCGGCTTCGATTGTTTGTTTCGTTAAAAATAAATATTCTTCATAAGAATAGGCCTTTTGACGCACAAAAGGGAAGACAGCAGGATCCACCATTAATTCGTATAGAACGTGGCTGTCGTGTAAGTCGCGTTTTTTCAACACACTAACTCCTCCTCACACGAGGGTAGCATGACGAAAAAGCACCCACCCTCGAAATTTTTATATCAATCTTTAAAAAATTTCGGGGTGGGAATCGAACCCACTAGAACCAGTTTCTAACGCTGGTGGCGCACCATTTGCCTTCCCCATTCATCAATTTGAAAATGATAATCACGACACAAATTGATTATGGTTTCATTCAGTTTATAATCGTATAATACTGTATCTAGTCAAAAAAATAAACTAGTTTTTTTTATTTTTTTTGTAAATTATTTTTCCGTCAATCATAGTGAGTACAGGCTTGGCTAAATAATGGAAAGGATGATGTGTCCATAACACGAGGTCAGCATCTTTTCCAACATCAATGCTTCCAATTCTATCCTCCAAACGTAAATTTCGAGCTGGGAAAATAGTGATTCCTTCCAACGCTGTTTTCTCATCTAATCCTTCTCTTACTGCAATGGCAGCGCAAACATTTAAATATTGAATGGGTGTATAAGGGTGGTCGGTTGTAATAGAAACTTCTACTCCATTTTTCGATAAAATATGATAAGTATCCCACGTTTTGTTTTTAAGTTCGATTTTCGAACGTCGCGTAAGAGTAGGTCCAACTGAAACTTTTAAATTGTGTTTCGAAAGCTCTTCAACAATAAAGTGTCCTTCTGTACAATGTTCAATACGTAAATCAAGATTGAATTCTGTCGCAAAGCGTAAGGCTGAAGTGATATCATCTGCGCGGTGAGCGTGGATACGTACCGGTATTTCTCGGCGGAGTGCTTTTAAAATAGGTAGCATTCGAAAATCAGCTTCATGCCCGTAGTGTTGTGCGTCATAGAATGATTCACGAAGTAACCCCATAATTCCCATACGTGTTATTGATTCTTTTGTGCCGTTGCTATGGAACTTTTTGGGATTTTCTCCAAAGGCAATTTTTAAACCAGCAGGTTCCTGAATAATCATATGATCAATACAAGTTCCAGCAGTTTTTATTACGCAAGTAGTACCGCCGATAATGTTTTGGCTTCCGGGCATCACGTGAACAGTCGTAACACCATTTTGTACAGCGTCTTGAAATGCAATATCAAAAGGATGAATCCCGTCTAAAGAACGGATATGTGGTGTTGAAACTTCGGATGTTTCATTTGCATCATTACCAGCCCAACCAGTACCTTCATCGTAGAGGCCAAGGTGAGTATGAACATCAATAAATCCAGGCAAGAGATGAAGAGCTCGTGCATCTATAACGGTCATATCCTGAGTAGTATCAATATGAGGTTTGACCGCGGCAATGCGTTCTCCTATAACGAGTACATCTCCTTGAAACTTTTGGGATGTAATAGGATATACAATGGCTTGTTTGAGCAATATTTTCATAGAGACCTCATTTCCGTCACCTTGTAATGTGTAGAATAGGTTTAGACAAAGTAACTGAAAGGTTTTTCGTGTAGTAATGCTCCGGTGTTTAAAAAGTAAGAAGTCTTGGAGGAGATAGACTACCCGTAAAACTGTATTTTAAAAGTACTACATTGTATGCAAGAGGATATTTTGTAATGCATGGTTAACTGTTGGAAATGTGTATTGATATCCATGTTTAATAGCTTTATTGGGTAATACATGTTGCCCTTCTAATACAAGTATACTCACCTCACCGAGTAAAGCGCGAAGTACAAATGAAGGAACAGGTAGCCAATGAGGTCGCCTAGTTATAGTGGCAATAATTTCACCGAACTCTTTCATCCGTATTGGCGTTGGCGCTGTAATATTAGAAGGTCCGTCAATTTCTTTTTTGTGAATGATGAAATCAATCATGCGAACGACATCGTCTATATGAATCCATGATAACCATTGGTTTCCAAATCCAAGTGTACCGCCGATATATAATTGATAGGGAAGTAGCATTTTTGGAAGAGCTCCTCCATCTGCGCCCAATACGACTCCAAATCTTGTGTAGACAGTTCTTATTCCAATGGAGCGGGCTTTAGATGCTTCTTGCTCCCACAAATATACTGTGTTTGCTAAAAAGTCATCTCCTGGAGTCTCTTGCTGTTCTGTAAAAGATTCGGTTTCAGATGTCCCATAGTATCCAATGGCACTTGCATTAATAAATGTGTGTGGCTTTGTTTCAAGGGTTTGTAATTGTTTAATGAGTCCTTTTGTTGTTTGAATTCTACTGTTTAAAATTGATTCTTTTTGTTTTTTTGTCCATCTACTATTAATAGATTCTCCAGCTAGATTAATAACTACATCGATAGAGGAGAGAGGGAAGGTCTGTAAATCCGGTGTCCACTGTACGTATTGAAGGTTAGTGTGTGAAGTTTCAGCAATTTTTTTTCGAGTAAGAATGTAAACAGTAAATCCCTTTTGAATAAAAAAACTAGAAAGGGATTTGCCTATAAAGCCAGAGCCACCAGAAATTGCGATTTTCACAATTATTTCCTCCTCATTATATATATTCTTGAAAAGAAAAAACGTTCCTTGACTATGTTAAAATAATAGAGAGGTGAGAGTATGACTGTCATTACAAAAATAGAAGTGCAAAAACGATCGAAAGAACGATTTAATATTTATATTGATAAAGGTCAAGGCGAAGAGTACGGGTTTAGTGTGAATCAATCAATCTTAATGAAACATGGGTTACAAAAAGGCTTAGAAATTGATGAAGTAGCGTTAGGGAATATTTTGTACAATGAAGAGGTACAAAAAGCATATTTACAAGCGATTTCCTATTTATCCTATCAAATGAGAACAAAACAAGAAATAGAAGATTTCTTACGAAAAAAAGAAGTGGGACAGGCCATCATCTCTGAAGTCGTTTCGAAATTATTACATGATCGATATATTAATGATAAAGAGTACGCTATTTCATACGTGCGAACGCAAAGTAATGTGAATCAAAAAGGTCCAACTGTTATTAGGAGAGGGCTATTAAGTAAAGGTGTTCAGGATTTAATCATTACACATAGTTTACAAGAGTATCCAAAGGAGAAGCAAATGGAGAATGCTTTGTTTCTTATAGAAAAGAAGAAAAAATCTTATCAAAAGCATTCATTTTTACAAATGAAGCTAAAGTTAGATGAAATGCTTGTTCGTAAAGGATATTCTAGAGATGTGATTCAAATTTGCTTGGAAGAATTGAAAGACGAAAAAGATGACGAACAGCAACAAGAAGCGTTACACTATCATGGGAATAAATATTATGAGAAATATAAGAAGTATGATGGTTGGACATTCGAAAATAAGGTGAAGCAAGCGTTATATCGAAAAGGATTCTCTATTGATGAGATAGATATATTTTTACAAATGAAACGTGAAGAGGGATGAGGAAATAAGATGGGTACGCCAAAACGCTACAGTGAAATGACACCACATGAGTTAAGGGAAGAAATTGGGGTTTTGAAGGAGCAAGCAGTAAAGGCTGAGCAACTTGGAATTGTAAATGAATTCGATGTATTAATGAGAAAAATGGCTATGGCTCGTGCTTATATGATAGATATAAATAAATTCCATATTGGTGAGACATATGAATTAGTAGAAGAACCTGGTGTGGTATTTAAAATTACGTATTTCAATGGAGTATTTGCTTGGGGATATAAGCAACATGATAATGAAGAGATTGGAATACCAATTTCCTTGCTACAAGAAAAATAAAAACCAGAGAGCGAATATCTCTCTGGTTTTCATCTTTGGTAGGCGTTAAAGGAGATAGGAGATTCTAAAATTGGCGTTTTTTACATTCGTTTGCCAGTATAATGAGAGACTGGGTTTGTTGCGTCTGTCCATTAACTTGCGCTTTCGCATGTTTTGGACGAGTCCACGTATGGTTAAATAATTCAGAACGACGATCTAAATGGTCACGGTAGCTCATCTTTATCACCTCGTGTAGGAATTTAATTTGTACTACTCTTCCTGCTGATTTGCAGCACGCATACGCTCTTGTGGGTGCGTGTTAATTGTGCCGTTAGGTCGTTTCGAAGCGAAGCGTGATTTCGCTTTCGGTTGACCGTCGATTTTGCTGTTGTTTTTTGACTCAGACCAAAATTCGGCTTGTCTACCCATTAAGAACGCCCCCTCACTATCAGTCGATACCCCTTTAAGAAGTATCACTTATAGAATGTGCAAAATAGAAGAAACTATCCTTTAGAAATTAAGGGAATAAATAGGTAAAAGGAGAATAGAACATGAATGATATTTATGAAACATTAACGAAAGAATTATTAGATAAAAATGACAACCTTTCTTACGCCCAAGCTCGTGCATGGGTTGAATTACTGTGGGAAGACTTCCGAACAACTTATGCTAAATCAGGTCGTTACCAAGGTGAGGAAATGACTGAACAAGTGGTACGAACATGGGTTAATAATCATGGAGGGCGCCTTCATGAAATGCGTACAAATAATCCGAAGTATAGCCATTTAATCAATCAAGAAGATCATTTGAAACATTAAAAAAAGCGACGTAGGTCGCTTTTTTTAATGTGGAAGCAATTCCAGTTTCTTTCGAAGTTTCTCTTCGCTGAAAATCCATCCTGTATATGAACTAATAATATTTAAATTTTGATCGAGCTGAACGATTGCGACGAATGGATAATAATCTTTACTTCGATACCGCAAATCAATAAATCGAACTTCATAATAGTTATCATAATCGAAAATATCCCAGCGATATACAGGCGAGAAAGATAAGAAAGCAGATATATTTTCATCTCGCACAGCGGCTTGCATAATGGCGGTATTCGGGAACGGTACGCGATTAAATTTATCGTATACAAGGATGTTACCGCGGTGCCATCTTGCTACGTAGTAAGATTCAGTTGTAACGACGGCTAAATGATAATGATAAAATTTGTAAGAAGGAGAAATAATTACTTTCTCTACATTTTTGAAACGTTTGTATACTACACTTTTAATATTTCGATGCATCATAATGCGGCCGATATAGTAAACAAACATTAATATATACGCTGCTAAAGCAGTATAGCCTTTATGTGCTCCGACAAGCATACAGGCGATAGCAAGTATATGGATAAAGAAAATGACAGTATCAAACGTATTAATTATGCCGAGCGCTACCCATTTTTTTGTGAAGGGCCTTAATGCCTGTGTACCATAGGCATTGAAAATATCCACAAAGACATGAAGAAAGACGGCAATAAATGACCAAAGTAGTAGATGCAGATAGGGAGCGTCTGAAAAGAAGGCGAAAGAGATGCCACTTATAAGGAGTGACCAAAGGATCACTGCAGGGATGGAATGAGTAATCCCGCGATGATTTCTTATATATTTAGCGTTATTACGCAATTTTAAAACTGTATCGATGTCAGGAATATTGGAACCGGCAATTGTTGCAAGCATCACTGCTTGTGGCCCAATATCACTTTGTGCTATAGCTGGATCTAATGTTGCCAAACTGCCTAGAGTAACGCCCATAACAAGGTGAGTGGCTGTGTCCATAGAAATCCACCTCCGTTTTTTATTAATGTAACTCTTTTTATTCGATACCTCAAGTCCTTTGCCTTCTATTTCCTATGTCATCTTACTTAAATTTTTTCCTAAAATCTTTATAATAGTACGTATATGCAAAAAAATGAGGGGGATCAAGTTTGACACTTGAAATATTAAATGAGTTTAACATAGAACAGTTTCAAAATGATTTAATTGGTTGGTTTGAAAAAGAACAACGTGATTTACCGTGGCGAAAAAATAAAGATCCATACCGTGTTTGGGTTTCAGAAATTATGTTACAGCAAACAAGGGTAGAGGCTGTAAAACCATATTACGCAAATTTTATGGGGAAGTTTCCTACGCTTGAAGCGCTAGCAACTGCCGATGATGAAGAAGTATTAAAAGCATGGGAAGGCTTAGGTTATTATTCTAGAGCACGAAATTTACATGCTGCAGTAAAAGAGGTAAAAGAAGTATACGGCGGGACAGTACCGAGCGATGTAAAGAAAATTGAAAAATTAAAAGGAGTGGGACCATATACAAAAGGTGCCATTTTAAGTATTGCATATGGCATACCAGAGCCAGCGGTTGATGGAAATGTTATGCGCGTATTATCTCGTATTTTATCAGTGTGGGATGATATTGCAAAACCGAAAACGAGAAAAGTTTTTGAAGAGATTGTGCGTGAAATTATTTCTATAGAAAATCCATCTTATTTTAACCAAGGTTTGATGGAATTAGGGGCATTAATTTGTATACCGAAAAATCCATCTTGTTTACTTTGTCCTGTACGTGAACATTGCAGAGGGTATGCTGAAGGTGTTCAAAAAGAACTACCAGTGAAGAGTAAAGCGAAAGCACCTACAATGGTACCGCTCGTTGCGGGAGTACTTCAAACTGAAGATGGCCGTTACGTAATTAATAAACGCCCAAGTACGGGATTACTGGCTAATATGTGGGAGTTCCCGAATATTGAACTAAGTGAAGGTATTCGTAATCAAAAACAACAGCTTACGGATTATATGAAGGAGAGCTTTGATCTCTCTGTTTCTATTGATGAATACGCGATGAATGTACAACATACTTTTACACATCGTACTTGGGATATCTTCATATTTTACGGAAAAGTAACAGGTAATATTGTCGAAACGGATACATTAAAGTTTGTATCGAAAGAAGCGTTTGAACAGTTACCTTTCTCGAAATCACATCGTACAATTTACGAAAAGTGTGTTGAGAAAATTACAATGCAGTAAAGTGAAACTTTAATCAGTGGGGGTTTTCTTCATCCCCCACTGATTATTAGCCCTCACCAATCGGGCTTTTATGGGCAGCAAGGCCCCAACCTAACTTCTTTGCTTTCGCTGCATTTTGAGGTGGGGTCTTACTGCCCGGCAAATAGCGGGATAAATAATAAAAAACGTGTTCCAGAACTTTGGAACACGTTTTTTTATATTGAAAATAAATTTGTATTTTGAGGTTGAAAATCCACGCGTTTATAATCCGCCCCGTGACTCGATTTCTTTCACAACTTCTTTATAAATCGTTTGTCCCTCTACATTTAGATAAGGCATAATTTGCTGAAATGAATGATGAAAATAAGCTAATTCATCCTCTTTCCATTCATTTTTGGAAATCATAGTTAGCTCAGTCATATCACGTCCAGTATACATATTCCCACCTCCATCATATGTAGTTTGAATGAGTGATAAGAGATATATACGTGAATTTTTAAAAAGAAAATTAGGGATAACTTCTAAGTGAATTGGTTACATTATTGATTGTGGAGGTGAGAAAGATGAGTAAAAAACAACAAGGTTATAATAAGGCAACTTCTGGTGCTAGCATTCAAAGTACAAATGCTAGCTATGGTACAGAGTTTGCAACTGAAACGAATGTACAAGCAGTAAAACAAGCGAACGCACAATCAGAGGCACAGAAAGCACAAGCTTCTGCTGCTCAAAGTGCAAATGCTAGTTATGGTACAGAGTTTGCAACTGAAACAGATGTGCATGCAGTGAAAAAACAAAATGCACAATCAGCTGCAAAACAATCACAATCTTCTAGTTCAAACGAGTAATGAAAGAAAAACACTTCTCCAATTCGAGAGAAGTGTTTTCTTTGTGTGCGTGTCACTGTAATGAAAATAAAGGGAACGACATAACTTCTAATAAGTCAACAAATGTAGTCAAAGGAGAAAGAAGTTCACGATTAGAAATATGTAATAGGAATTATAAATGGCGAATGAATCAAAAAGGGGGTAAGTGATGAACGACTTTGATAAGTTGGTAGGAGAGCAGTTGGAAACGATGGATGAGCTTTTAAAGTTACAATCACATTTAGAGAAGTATCAGCAAATTGAAATGAGTGGAAGGGATACGTGCGATAAAAAAGAATTGCATTTTATCCGTCAAGAAATATACAGAACAGAAATAGCATTAAAACTTTTGCATGAAAAATTTGAACAGCAAACGAATAATGTGATTCAATCTTTTGAAACCGAAAAAATAATTTCAAATTAAGGGTGAGATATGTTGTTGATTTTAGGTGAAAAGTCCTTTCTTAAACAGAGGTGAGGGGGGCTTTTCTTTTTGTTATATCTTCGTTTAATCTTCTAAAATACGTATTGCTAATTCATAGGAAATGTTCCTTCGTTAAAAGGGTTAGTGATGTGGTATTCAATAATACAAACTTCATTATATTCCTCATGAAAACAAGTGTCCTATCGCTTTAGTTTTAAAATTTTGACAAAAAAGTTATAATAGAAAAAAAGTGAATGCAGTTCAAGGGGTAGTTAAGACAACTTAAGAAAAGCATTTGCGGTTGAAAGAAGGGAGCATATATGGGATTTCCCAAAGAAGGAGAAAAGGTACAAATACATAGTTATAAACATAATGGCTCCATTCATAGAATGTGGGAAGAGACAACAATTTTAAAAGGGACGCAGAGCCTTGTGATCGGAGCAAATGATCGTACAGTAGTTACGGAATCAGATGGTCGAACATGGGTTACTCGCGAACCTGCGATTTGTTACTTCCATGCTAATTATTGGTTTAATGTAATTGGAATGCTGAGAGAAGAAGGAGTATATTATTATTGTAATTTAAGTTCTCCTTTTGCATATGACTCTGAAGCATTAAAGTATATTGATTACGACTTAGACATTAAAGTGTATCCAGATATGACATATACACTTTTGGATGAAGATGAGTATGAAAAGCATAGTCAAATCATGCAGTATCCACCTGTTATTGATACAATTTTAAAACGAAATGTAGCACATTTAACACAGTGGATTCATCAAAGAAAAGGTCCATTCGCACCGGATTTCGTAGATATGTGGTACGAAAGATATTTAATGTACAGAAATTAAAACAAACCTGCAGGGAATTTCCCGGCAGGTTTGTCCTATTAGAGGGGGGATTATGTGCAAGGTATAAAAAGATATTTACAATTTGTTAAACCATATCGATGGCTTATTGCTATTACAATTATTATTGGTCTTGTGAAGTTCGGTATCCCGCTTATTATGCCATGGTTATTAAAGTATATTATTGATGATGTTATTCAAGGCACGGGATCGCTTCAAGAAAAAACGTCTCAATTAATAACCGCAATTGGGATTGCTTTTTTTATTTTTGCAGTAGTAAGACCGCCGATAGAATATTATCGTCAATATTTCGCGCAGCGCATTGCCAATACAATACTATACGATTTACGAAAATACATTTTTGGGCACTTGCAAAAATTGAGCTTACGTTATTATTCGAACACAAAAACAGGGGAGCTTATTTCACGTGTAATCCATGATGTAGAACAAACGAAGGACTTTGTAATTACTGGTCTTATGAATGTCTGGTTAGATACTGCAACAATTGTTATTGCCATTATCGTTATGTTTTCTATGAATATAAAATTAACCTTTGTTGCTTTATTAATCTTACCTATTTATGTAGTTGCAGTGAAATATTTTTTCGGGCGCCTTCGAAAATTGACGAAAGAGCGCTCGCAAGCGTTAGCAACTATGCAAGGGTATTTACATGAACGTATTCAAGGGATGCAAGTGACACGTAGTTTTGCATTAGAAGAGTATGAAAGAGGACAGTTTGAAAAGAGAAATAATGAATTTTTAACGAAAGCACTAACTCATACGAGTTGGACGGCGAGAACGTTTTCGGTAGTGAATACGTTAACGGATTTAGGGCCGTTACTTGTTATTGGTTTTGCGGCATATGAGGTAATTCAAGGGTCGTTAACACTGGGTACGATGGTTGCTTTTGTTGGATATATGGATAGTTTATATAGTCCGCTTCGTCGCCTTGTTAATTCATCTACAACATTAACACAGTCTTTCGCATCGATGGATCGAGTGTTTGAATTGTTGGATGAAAAATACGATATTGTTAATGTGCCAAATGCGGTGCAAACGAAAAGGCTAGATGGGGAAGTTATATTTGATAATGTTTCTTTTCGTTATAATGCGGATGAAAAAGAAATATTGCATAATCTGTCATTAACTATGCGCCCGGGAGAGAAGGTTGCGCTTGTAGGGGCAAGCGGAGGAGGAAAGTCATCTCTTGCTAGTTTAATTCCGCGTTTTTACGATGTTTCTGAAGGTGCAGTTTATATAGACGGGATAGATGTAAGAAAGTATAATATGAGAAATTTACGTAGTCATATTGGAATTGTGCTACAAGATAATTTATTATTTAGCGATACAATCGGGGCTAATATTTTATATGGCAATCCGAAAGCTACAGAGGCGGAAGTGATTTCAGCTGCAAAAGCTGCACAAATTCATAATTTTATTACAGAGTTGCCAGAGGGCTATGATACTGTCGTTGGGGAACGTGGTGTGAAATTATCTGGTGGACAAAGACAGCGTGTAGCAATCGCACGGGTTTTTCTAAAGAATCCGTCTTTACTTATATTAGATGAAGCAACTTCCGCTTTAGATTTAGAAAATGAACGATATATTCAAGAGGCACTGCAAACGTTAGCTGCAGATCGGACAACAATTATTATTGCACATCGATTAGCGACGATTACGCATGTTGATACAATTATTTATGTTGAAGATGGTGAAATAAAAGAAAAGGGTTCTCATGAAGAGTTAATGAAAAAGAGGGGATTTTATTACAATCTATATCAACTTCAGCATATAACAGAAACAGCTCCTTTAGCGTAAAAGGAGCTGTTTTTTATTCGTCTTCTTTTTTATCTTCGATTTGGAGTTCGCTTTCTGGTTTATGGTATGTGTAGAAGCTATCCACAAGTAAATCTAAATGCTCTACTTCCTCACTGTAGTTAATAATTGAAGAAATAAGAGGGAAGAGGTGTAACCATATTTTATATGCTTCCTCATCGTCCTTATTTTGATAATCCATAAAGATATCAATCAATTCTTGTTTACCGGTTTCAACTTCATCAAGCATCTCAACAGATTGTTGTTTCTTTGCTTTACCAATAAATTTTAATAACACTTGTTCGTGATAATGCGTTAATGAATCAAGTTCGTTTTGAATAGATTCCTGAAACTCTTCTGGCATATAGCGCAGTTCATTTTCGGTGCGATGTAATGATTTTAACGTGCTTAAAGCGCGGCTTGTTGTCGCTAACATTTGTCTGAATAAAACGAGCTTACGAATTTTCGCGAATTGTATTTTTTTCGTATAGCTTCTTTCTTCTTTATACAGCAAATAGTAATGATTTAGTTTAATCATTTTTTCTTTCATGCGATCAATATCGGTTTTTAGCGTTGTAAAATCAGAAGCTTGCCTACTGTTCATACGAATCCATTTAACAATTTCCTCTGTATTATCAACGATGCGATGGTAAAGTTTTGTTTCATATTTTGGCGGCATAAATACTAAATTTACAAGCGAAGCCGCAATAATTCCAATCATAATCGTCGCGAATCGAAGTAAGGCAAAATTAAAGAAATCTTCGCCTTGATACTCCATAATGGCGATAACTGTTACTAAAGCGAGTGATATTGTTTTTTCTAAGCGTAATTGTAAAGTAAGAGCAATTACTAATATACACGTTAATCCAATAATAAAAGGATTATGTCCAAAAGCAGTAGCAAATACGATAGCGAATACAGCACCAATTACGTTTGCTTGAATTTGCTCAAGAGCAGTTAAATACGAGCGGTATACAGACGGTTGAACAGCAAAGATAGCTGAGATTCCCGCAAATACAGGACTCGGTAATTGAAGTAAAATACAAGCAAATAAAGCTAATGTAATGGCAATACCCGTTTTTAAAATGCGAGCACCAAGTTTCATACCCTTATTGATATCCTTTCTCTTGTCATAATGAATGTACAACATGATACTATACATTCATTACAATATGTTAGCAAGTGATATTTTAGTGACGTTAAAAAGTTTAATAAATAAATTACAATCAATTTATAATTTCTCCAAATTCTCTTTAAACATCTATTCTTTAATAAAAAAACCTGCTGAATTTCAGCAGGTTTCAAATTGTTATTCTAGATTACTATGCGATGCTCGCTTCGTCAATTTTTTTATCCCGCATTAACGGGCAGTAAAACTCCCACCTCAAAATGCGACTGGAGCAAAGAAGTTAGGTGGGAGATCAACTGCTCGTAAACGCCCGATTGGTTCAACTAATAATCAGTGGGGGATGAACAAAACCCCCACTGATTAAAGTTTCACTTTATGAAAATAAATATTGTACATGTCATTCAGTTGAAATAGATGGATCCGCCTGTTCTTTTTTCGGGATAATTTCATAGAAGTGAAGCTGGATATCATCTAATAATGGTGTTAACAAAGCGACTTCTTCATATTGTTCGTGCTCATTTAATACACGAATGTAGTCTAATAATAATTCATTCACATCTTGCAAACCATTTTTACTAATTGGCTGCAATGTTACATTTGCACCTTTAGCAATTCTTCTTTTTAAAGCGTGCTCTGTTAAACCTAAGTTTGGCTCATGATGTAAATAAACAACACCACCAGTCATGCCGGCACAAATCCATGGACCAGGATCTCCTAAAACAAGAGCGCGACCATTTGTCATATATTCAAAAGCAAATCCTTTTATATTAGAATATACTCCGATATTTCCTTGTTCTTTTTCGCGGAGTGGTTTTGTAATTCTGCCTCCAATTATCATATCTGCTCCAGAAAGGCGAATGCCAGCACGAGCATCAGCGTTACCTTGCACGTATAATGCACCTTTTTGAGCACCGTATCCAAATCCTTTTCCGACAGAACCGTTATAATATGTTCCATCTGTTCCTTTTGCTTTCGTTATATAAATGCCACCGCCAAATGAAGTTTTTCCAATTCCATCTTGCGCGCCACCATTTACGTGTATAAATAAGTTCTCGCTATTGTACGCGCCTAATCCGTTTCCAGGAACAGATCCGTTTGTATACTTTAATGTAAGTGGTTCAAGATGAGTGTTTTCATATAATTTGCTACGAATACGATAACAGGATTCTAGACCGCCCATTACGCGTTGCTCTACGCCGACGCTTACTAATTCTTTTGACTGGAGAGAATTTGTTGTTTCAAATTGTTTTTCTTGTACAGATGCCGTTATTTTCACAGATGAATCTTCTATCGTTTGTATTAAATTACGTAAGTCTAATAAGTCCTTGCCTCGAGTTTGTTCTAATAAATCCGATCGTCCGATAATATCTTGTAAGTTTGTGTAACCGAGCTGCCCTGTTAAACGTTTCAATTCTGTACCGAAAGTAGTGAATAAGCTTAATAGCCCTGTAACTGCGCTTTCTAATTCACGTGGAACGAAACGGCGCAGTCCATGTTCTTTCGCTTGAGCTTCAGATTCAATTTGTGTTGCAATTCCGACGTGGCACGTATCAAGATGACAACCACGGCAAGTTGTACAGCCAATTGCAATCATTGATAATGTGCCAAATCCGATCCGGTTTGCTCCGAGGAGCATGATTTTTAAGGCGTCATTTACACTTCGAATACCGCCATCTGCCCAAATCTCTACTTTATGTCTCATATTTGCTTCTAGTAACGCATTGTGAGCAGCTTTAACACCAATCTCTACAGGAAGACCAACATGTTGCAATGCGTGAATACGCGCAGCACCTGTTCCGCCATCAAATCCACTAATGTTAATAAAGTCAGCGCCAGCTTTTGCGATACCGACAGCAATTGTTCCGATGTTAGGAACGACAGGAACTTTTACAGCTACTTTTGCAAGATGATTAGCCGTTTTAATTTCTGTAATCATTTGAGCCAAGTCTTCAATTGAATAAATATCATGGTTGTTAGAAGGTGAAATTAAATCTGAACCAATTGTAGCATTACGTGCTTCCGCAATTTTGGCAGTCACTTTTGAACCAGGCAAATGTCCACCTTCACCAGGCTTTGCTCCTTGACCTATTTTAATTTCAATTAAATTTGATGAATTTAGTAGTTCAGCGTTTACTCCAAATCGGCCAGATGCAACTTGTTGTCCGCGGGTATGTGGGTACTTACCAATCATATCTTTAATTTCGCCGCCTTCACCGTTCAAACTAATCATATTTAGCTGATCGGCAGCTTCTGCATACGCGCGAAAGGCAATTTCATTTTGAGAACCAAATGACATAGAACTAATAATAAATGGTAAATCATGATTGTGAATGCCGATGGACACTTCTTCAGTCGGAACTACATGCTGTGCTTGTTTTGTTTGAACAAGGTGCCTAATTGCGATGGGAGTGTTTTCTTCTAATTCACTTAACTTGTCGCGGTAATCATCATAAGAGTTTCCTTTTGCAACATCACCAATTGCTTTCCAAATCCGCGGGAATATATGAAATGATTTTCGCATTCTAACTTTTGGATTGTTAAAATCCTCAGCTCGAATTTTTGCATCTTCAGCAAGTGATTCAAGTGAAAAAGCTAAATTATTTGAACCGCAGAAGTTTGTAATTTGTAATATATTTGCGATTTCCTCATGTAATCCAATAGAGGAGAAGAGGCGACCGTAACCGCGTAATTCATGAATTCCAATCGTTGAAATTACTTTCTCTAGTCCTTTATTAAGTGCGGTATACAAATTAGTAATTGGTACTTTTGTTTCATCATTTACCGTTGCGAACAATAAATATGGATTAATACCATCTGCCCCTAATCCGTATAGCGTGACGATATCGTGTAAGGAGCGAAGGGCACCGGAACGTATAACGAGAGAGCATTTCCGGCGTAATTTATTTTCAGTTAATGCTTGATGTACTTTAGCAGTAACTAAATGTGGGTCAATCCATAACAGTTCATTTTGATGAGATTTAGCATCATCTAATAATAGTAGGGAAGCACCATTTTTAACGGCTGCTATCGCTTCGGAACTAATTCGATTTAATGCGATTTGTAGAGTTTCTGATGGACTAAATGTAATAGAAATTGTAGAGACAGAGCTATGAGTAATGAATAGCTGTATAAGTTGTTCGTACGTAATCGTGTGTAAGTCTGCCGCGATAGATTGAGCTAAATGCCCTTCTAAAATAATGGGTGAAAGCATCTCGATTACAAATGGTTGTTTAGAGTTATCTAATAAACCCGGACGCTCTCCGAGTACAGTACGTGTGGAGAAGTGTTCAACTTCTCGATCGCGATCGATTGCTGGATTTGTAACAACGGCTACACTTTCCTTAATGAAATCAGCAATATTTCGTCTATCTGTATCAAGTGCGGCAAGTGGTGAGTCATGCCCAAGTGACCGAATTGGTTCGACGCCTTTTGTCGCCATTTGTTCAAGGAGCTGAATATGTTCTCGATCCCAGCCAAAAGCGACGTATTGATTCGTTTCAACTTGAACCGAATCACATAATCCCTCAGTTTCTTTCGTTTCAGGGATAGATAAGTTTACATGATAATTGGTAACATCGATTCGTTTCTTAAAACGGTTATATACTTCAATTTGATAATTGTCGTATTCATAGAGAACGAGCTCATCTTGTTGATTCCATTTTAATCCAACTTTTTCTCCAGGAGCGAGTGGTTTCGGCTCTGCTACATATTCAGTTGGTGATACAACTCCAGGTTCAGAAGAGAAAATATAGGAGCTCTCTGTCTCTACTTTCCAAACTGGGCGTAATCCAAGGGAATCGACACTGAAAACAGCTTCATCTTTATAACGTGAAATAATACCAGCTGGACCTTGTGCGAAATGCCCCCAAGCCTCACGTATATAAGTGTATAAGTTTTGTAAGTTTGTTTCGTAAAGTTTTATTTCATTAATAATTGGTGGAAATAATATATCCATTGCTTCAAATAAACTGTAGTTATACTGAACGAGAAGGGTTTCTAAGGTGCGGTTTAAATCTTGGGAATCACTGCCCCCGGCAGTAAGTGGTACATTAATCATTTCAGCTTGATCGCGTAATTTTGCAATCGTGTTAATTTCGCCATTATGCCCGAGAATGCTAAATGGTTGTACACGAAAAAAATTAGATAACGTATTAGTAGAATAGCGATTATGTCCTAGTGTCATAGTTGAAGCGATAAGTGGGTGTTGTAAATCATTGTAATAAGCAACGAGTGTATCGCCAGCACCGAGAACTTTATATACAACATGTTCATGACTTAATGAGGCAACATGAATTGCTTCATTTTCTTCGATTTTTATTGTTACAGAAAATAATGTTTGTTCAATATTTTTAACTTCACTTTCGGCGATAAGGGCAATTTGCCAAAATAAAGGTTCTTCTTGTTTACCAAGAGGACCGAGTGCATCTGAGTTTATTACATCATCATTTTCGAGAACAATTGTAAAGCTTTCATTGTTTAGTTGCGTACGAATGTAATCTTTTAACTCAGCAATGTTTTCTTTTTTGTTTAGAAAAAAATGTCCAACGATAAAGTGGGGATGATCCACAATCGTTGGATTATATCCGCTACTTTTCAGTTTTTCATTCCAAAGTGCTTTTGGCATGTCGATATGAATTCCGATACCATCTCCTTCGCCATTAATGAAACCAGCTCTATGATTCATTTTGACTAGCGATTGTATACAAAAATCGATGTTTTCTTTTGTAGGAATTCTTCGTTTTTCCATAACGGAAACGATTCCACACGCATCGTGTTCTGCATTTTTATAATTCCGAAATAAAGACGGTGTCCATTTATTTTTTTTGTTGAGCATCCGTCAATCCCCCCTCTGGAAATGAATTTTGAATAATCTTACTATTTAAGGCGTGAACTGCCTTGTATACATGGATAGTAAGGATATAAAAGAATATAAAACAGATAATTATGAATAATTATACTATTAATGAGGGATTTATGAAATAGAAAAAAGGAAAAAAGAAAGATGGGCTTTCTTTCTTCCTTTTGTAATGAAGAGATTATTTATTGTTCGCTAGGGTAGAAAATGCTCTGCCAACAGCTTCAATTGTATATTCAATATCTTCTTTTGTATGTTCTGTCGTTAAGAACCATGCTTCATATTTAGAAGGTGCTAAATTAATACCTTCTTGAAGCATCAGCTTGAAGAATCTACCGAACATTTCACCATCTGTATTTTTGGCTGCATCGTAATCTTCAATTGTATTTGTTGTGAAGTATACAGTTAATGCACCCTTTAGACGGTTTACTGTAATATCGATGTTATGTTTTGTAGCTTGATCTAAAATTCCTTTTTCAAGCATTGCGCCAAGTGCATCTAATTTCTCGTATACGCCTTCTTGTTGAAGTACTTCTAGACAGGCAATCCCTGATGCCATAGAAGCAGGGTTCCCAGCCATTGTACCAGCTTGGTATGCAGGGCCGAGCGGTGCAACTTGTTCCATAATTTCTTTCTTACCACCGTAAGCACCAATTGGAAGTCCGCCGCCGATAACTTTACCAAGTGCTGTTAAATCTGGGGTTACGCCAAGTAAGTCTTGAGCGCCGCCATACATAAAGCGGAAAGCAGTAATAACTTCATCATAAATTACTAGTGCACCAGCTTCGTGAACAAGTTCATTAACTTTTTCAAGGAAGCCAGGTTTTGGCTCAACAATACCGAAGTTTCCAACGATTGGCTCTACAAGGATAGCTGCTACTTCATGTCCCCATTTATCTAACGCTTCTTTTAAAGTTTCTACATTATTAAATGGAACAGTAATAACTTCTTGAGCGATACTTTGTGGCACGCCCGCTGAATCAGGAATTCCAAGAGTAGAAGGACCCGAGCCGGCTGCTACAAGTACTAAATCGGAATGACCGTGGTAACAACCAGCGAATTTCATAATTTTTGTGCGGCCAGTGTAAGCACGAGCAACACGAATGGTTGTCATAACGGATTCTGTACCAGAGTTCACGAAGCGGACTTTATCTAAAGCGGGAATTGCTTCTTTTAACATTTTTGCGAATTTTACTTCTAATGCTGTTGGAGTACCGTATAGTACGCCGTTTTCAGCCGCTGTTTTAATTGCTTCTGTCACGTGTGGGTGAGCATGCCCAGTAATAATAGGGCCATACGCTGCTAAATAGTCGATATATTTATTTCCATCTACATCCCAGAAATAAGCACCTTTTCCGCGTTCCATTGCAACAGGAGAACCGCCTCCAACTGCTTTAAAAGAACGGGAAGGACTATTAACACCACCAACGATATGTTCTAAAGCTTCTTTATGTAACGCTTCTGATTTTGTGAAATTCACTACAATTCATCTCCTTACAAAAATCTATGTATTATTCTAACATGTTTTTTGAAAAGACGTATTGTTTGTGATAGAAGGAGCAGTTGGGTAAACTATTCGTTGTGACATTTAGGAAGGGGGTCCGATTATGAAATCGGTAATTGAGGTACAAGGGTTACGTAAAGAATTTACAGCCTATTCAAGTCGTCCGGGATTAAAGGGTGCATTTCGCGATTTATTAAATCGTAATTATAAAATAGTACCAGCAGTAAATGATGTTTCTTTTACTGTAAAGCAAGGTGAAATGGTTGGTTATATTGGTGAGAATGGTGCTGGTAAATCAACGACGATTAAAATGCTTACAGGGATTTTGACTCCGACATCAGGACAAATTACGGTGAATGGAATGAATCCACACAAACAGAGAGAAGAATTTGTAAGAACAATCGGCGTTGTGTTTGGTCAGCGTTCCCAGCTTTGGTGGGATATTGCTGTACAAGAATCATTTCGTTTATTGAAGAAAGTGTACGGTGTATCAGACGCTCAGTATAAGGAACATATGGAACATGTTATTGAAACGTTAGATATCGGTCCTTTGTTAGATAAACCGGTACGGAAATTATCTCTTGGTCAAAGAATGCGTTGTGAATTGGCAGCGGCGTTAATTCATAATCCGCCGTTATTATTTTTAGATGAGCCAACAATTGGACTAGATGTTCTTGTGAAATTGAAAATACGAGAATTCTTAAAAGAGATGAATGAACGTTATAAAACAACAATTTTATTAACGACACATGATATTACTGATATTGAAGCTTTATGTGAACGCGTCATCATGCTTGATGAAGGGAATATTATGTATGACGGATCTTTAGATAATCTTCGTACGCAGTGGGGAGTAGAGAAGGAAATACATTTTCAGTTTGTTGCCCCAGTTTCATACCAGGAGTTATCAATGGTTATGCCAGATAGCCATGTTGTTTGGTTAAAAGCGAAAGAAGAAAACGCATGGGTTGCAAAAATACCGAATGAAGAAGTTATCATTTCTATGTTGATTTCTAAAGTAGTACAAGCCTTTCAAATTAAAGATTTGAAAATTAACGAAGTGTCTACAGAGGAAATTATTCGTAACATTTATGAAGAAGGTATTATGCATGGGTAAGTATATTGAAATGATTCGGATTCGTTTTTTAATGATGCTTGCTTATCGTACAAATTATTACAGCGGGATTTTAATTTATACGATTAACATTGGTGCGTATTATTTTTTATGGCAAGCAATTTATAGCGGGAAAGAGAATATTGAAAGTTTATCTATTTCGCAAATGACTACGTATATTGCGATCGCATGGATGGCACGCGCTTTTTATTTCAATAATATAGATAGAGAAATTGCGATGGAAATTCAAGAAGGACGTGTGGCGGTAGAGCTAATTCGTCCATATAACTATTTAGGTATGAAAGTTATGCAAGGGCTTGGAGAAGGGATATTTCGTTTTGCTTTCTTTTCAATTCCGGGTATGGTTATTGTTACGTTATTATTTTCATTACAAATTACAACAAATTTTCAAACGTGGTTATATTTCTTCTTATCTTTAATATTTAGTTTTATCATTAATACACAAATAAACTTAATGACAGGAATGCTTACATTCTTCTTATTTAATAATAGTGGAATTATGTATGCGAAACGTGTTGTTATCGATTTATTTTCTGGTTTATTATTACCGATTAGTTTTTATCCGTTATGGGCCCAAAAAGCAATGGTGTTTTTACCGTTTCAAGCAATTAGTTATATTCCGAGTATGATTTTCTCTGAAGGTATACAAGGAAATAAGTTATATGAAGCTTTATTATTTCAAGTGATTTGGGCAATTATACTTATTATTCCAATTGTACTGATGTGGAAAACGGCGAGAAAACGTCTAATCGTACAAGGGGGATGACGAGATGATATATATAAAATTATTTTTGCAATATGCAAGTCAATATATAAAAACAAAATTGGAGTATCGTGGCGATTTTATCGTCGGATTACTTTCAGATTTATCACTACAAGCTGTTAATTTAATCTTCATTCTCGTTGTGTTTGGGCATACCCAAGCACTAAAAGGGTGGAGCCGAGAAGAAGTAATCTTTATTTATGGGTTCTTTTTAGTACCGTTTGCCATTTTTTCAGCTTTCTTTAATATATGGGACTTTAATGATCGTTACATTATTAAAGGAGAAATGGACCGTATATTAACGAGACCGATTCATAGTTTATTTCAAATTATATTAGAAAGAATGGAACTTGAATCTTTAATTGGAGCTATTACGGGGATTATTGTGATGGGTTATGCAGCAATGGAGCTGCAATTATCTTTTTACTGGTATGATTTCTTCTTATTCCTACTCATGGTAGGGGGAGGGGCACTTGTGTACGGAGGGATATTTGTTACGCTTGCAAGTTTTGGCTTTTGGTCGGATGCGAAAAGTTCCATTATGCCGCTTATGTATAACATAGGGAATTATGGACGCTACCCTGTTGATATTTATAACCGTGTTATTCGCTTTGTTTTAACGTTTGTTTTACCGTTTGCATTTGTTGGGGTATATCCAGCAGCATACTTTTTAAGAAAAACAGAGTGGAATAGCTATGCTTTCGCAACTCCAATTGTTGGTGTTATCTGTTTTACTATTGCAATTACCCTCTGGAATCAAGGGGTTAAACGATATCGTGGTGCAGGAAATTAATTATAGAAGCTTGTTCGTTTCTAAGGGATAAATCAGCTACAGTCCTCATACATATAAAACGAGGTGGAGGACATGTTATGGGGATTTATTCTATTAATTGCAGCAATCGCTATTTTGAGAAGTGTCCAATTATTATGGAGTTCATATTCAAATTCCAATCGTTTCTTTTCGCTGTACAATTTAGCTACGTTGTTTTTGATTTATACAACGGTACTGATTGCGTTTGGATTAAGTTATGTTGTGCTAGAGGAAATGGGTTTTGCAGTTTTGAAAGAAGATGGGGATAGGTTAAGTGCTCATTCCTTTCAGCTCGTTGAAATATGTTTATATTTTAGCGCGGTTACTTTATTGTCCGTTGGATATGGTGATATAGCTCCGATTGGAATCGGAAGATGGATTGCAATTGGAGAAGCGCTAATTGGATATACATTACCGTTTGCCTTTGTGATGAGATCTGTAATAGACAATGAAAAATAAGGTCGCATTTGATATAGTAAAAGAAAAGAGAAGGAGTGATAACAATGATTACAGTAGGAGAAATGGCACCAGAATTTACATTAGAAGGAAGTAACGGAGAACAAATTCGCTTAGCTGACTTTCGCGGTAAAAATGTAGTCCTATATTTTTATCCGAAAGATATGACTCCGGGATGTACAACTGAAGCATGTGATTTTCGTGATGCATATGGATTATTTCAAGAGAAGGATACGGTTATACTTGGTGTAAGTCCAGATTCAGCAAATAGACATATGAAATTCATTGAGAAGCATGAGCTTCCATTTGTACTTTTAGTAGACGAAGATCATAAAGTAGCAGAATTGTACGATGTTTGGAAGCTGAAAAAGAACTTCGGAAAAGAGTACATGGGAATTGAGCGTTCTACATTCCTTATTAATAAAGACGGTGAGCTTGTAAATGAGTGGCGTAAAGTGAAAGTGAAAGGGCATATTGAGGATGTTCTTTCTTATATAAAATAAATCTATATTAATGAGGAGAAAAAATACATATGTAAGGCATGCGTCTATACATATTTTCTTGCGATACATAAAGTGAAAGTGTAGGGCATACCTCCTCAGATGATAGTATTCCAAGTGCGATTATGTCGCACTTTTTTCTATGTAAATGTATAGGGAATGGGGGAAGATACATAAGAATAAGGCTATATACGAAAATAAACCACATACTTATAGTAGAAATATTGACGATTTATAAGAAAAAGAGTACACTCTTTATAAGAATTATAAAATAATAATCCGTATAGAATCGGGGTGCATGACGGTGGTCAAAGAAGAATTAAAAGAAGCGCTAGAAATGCTGAAAAATACGGGTGTACGCATTACTCCACAGCGTCATGCTATTTTAGAGTACCTTGTGGAATCTATGACGCACCCAACAGCGGATGACATTTATAAAGCATTAGAAGGTAAGTTTCCAAATATGAGTGTTGCAACTGTCTATAATAACTTACGTGTGTTTAAAGAAGTTGGACTTGTAAAGGAATTAACTTATGGGGATGCTTCAAGTAGATTTGATTATGTTACAAGTCAACATTATCATGTGATTTGCGAAAAATGTGGTAAGATTGTTGATTTTCCTTATGGAGGATTGGAACAGCTTGAAGAGGAAGCTGCAAAAACGACAGGCTTCGTTATTAATAGTCATCGCTTAGAAATTTATGGCGTTTGTCCAGAGTGTCATAAGGCGTAATATATAATAAAGAAAGAGAGTGACTTAATTGATATGATCCCCTTATAGTAGACAGGAAAAAGAAAGCACATTAACCTGTTTACTATGGAGGGGATTTTTTCATGGGAAAAATTAGAGTCACTTACGATGTAGAATTTAAGAAACAAGCTATAGATTTATACTTAAAAGAAGGCATGAGCTATAAAACCATTGCGAAAGAATTAGGTATTCATCACTCGGTTGTAAGTCGTTGGGTGAAACACTTTGAAGCTGAAGGAATCAAAGGACTAGAAGAA